>JANYEO010000198.1 GCA_025363025.1 Opitutia bacterium | reverse complement strand
CTTTGTTGCCATAAACGGCGATGCCCTGATGGACGACACGCCCTTCTAAATCTTTTTCTTTCCCCAGGGACTCCATGACTAATTGCTGGAGGTATTTTGAGAAAAGCATTAACCGGTCTTTATAAGGCAAGATGACCATGTCTTTCTTCCCCTTGCCTTCTGTGATAAAGTACCACATTAGGGCCAGTAAAGCTGCGGGGTTTTGGCTAGTATCCCTCTTGCGGGTAACCTCATCCATCGCTTTGGCCCCAGCGATAAAGCTATTAATATCAATCCCTTGTAAGGCGGCCGGCAAAAGCCCAACGGCTGCAAGCTCACTCGTGCGGCCCCCTACCCAATCCCACATGGGGAAGCGGTCTAGCCAGCCTTCTTTAACGGCTTTTTGATCAAGCAGGCTATCAACACCGGTAATAGCGACCGCATGCTTAACAAAATCGAGCTTTTCCTTCCGGTAAGCGGCTTCGGCCTCCAGCATCCCATTGCGCGTCTCTGGGGTGCCGCCTGATTTTGAGGTTACAACAACGAGGGTTTCGCCCAATTTCCCCTTAAGCGTGGCCAGGACGTTATCTATCCCTTCTGGGTCTGTATTATCAAAGAAATGTAGGCTTAATTTATCACCAGCAGGGCACCCTAGGGCTTGGCCTACGAATTGAGGCCCCAAGGCCGACCCCCCGATGCCAATAACTAAAATATGTTTAAAGGCTCCACTGGCCCCTTTTAATTGCCCCTCATGAACTTTTTTTGCAAAAGAATGGATATGCGCTAAATTGCCCTCAATAGCTTCCTTAAGCTCGGTTGAAGGGGCCAAAGCCGCATCTCTTAGCCAATAATGGCCTACCATACGTTCTTCATTCGGGTTGGCAATGGCTCCTTTTTCTAGAGCCTCCATTTGCGTGTAAGCCACCTGAACAGCAGCCTCCATCTCAGCAAAATAGCCTTCAGGAAAGGGTACGCGGCTGATGTCGAGCATAAAGCCAAGCTCGGGAACCGCAAGGGTATGGGTTTTATAACGTTGCCAGTTCATATAAAGGGGAGAAGTCAAGTAAAACGTATAAGCCCCCAGGTAGCAATGATTTTCTCACCCAGGAAGGAACCAAGCGATAAGGCTCGATTTTTTGCTCAAAAATCACGATTTTAGACAAAAACCTTTTGTCCGTATGGAATTTTACGATCCACTTTCTTTCCCGCTGAAATCAATTCTGCTGGCTCTTCTTTTTTCAAGCGATAGCCCACTGAGCATTAAAGACGTGCAAAAAGTCATCACGCGTTATCATGAAGAAGCTAAAGTACAAGCAGAAGAAAGTGCGTCGGATGACCCGCAAGAAACGCTTCCGATTAGCAACGTGCCCACTCTCTTAACCGCAGCCCAAATCCGGGATACATTAGAGGCGCTTGCGCAAGAATTAATTATGACGGAGGCCCCCTACCACTTACAAGAAGGGCCCGCAGGGTACCGCTTGGTTACGGCCCCCCGTTATAGTGAGTGGGTGCGGCTCCTCCGCGATGAACCTCGTCCGCTAAAGCTATCCCCTGCAGCTTTAGAAACGTTAGCTATTATTGCCTACCGCCAACCCGTAACCCGGGCCGATATGGAAAAAGTTCGCGGAGTAGCCGTTGATAGCGCGTTAAACAAACTCGTAGACCTTGGCCTTATCATTATGACTGGCAGGGCAGACTTGCCCGGCAGACCTACCCAATACGGTACGACCGAAAAATTCCTCGAACTTACTGGGCTGACAACACTAGAAGCTCTTCCCTCTGTAGAAGGCTTAAAAAGCCGAGAAATTGATGCTTGGCTAGGGCAGCTTCTACAACAAGAAGAAATGCCGTTAGAAAGCGTCTTGTAGAATACTAAAAAGTATTAGGACAGCAGCTTCACGTCGTAGCGTGTATAAGGAATCTCTATCCCTTCTTGGGCAAAGCGCTTAACAACGTCAGCTGCTATGAGGTTACGTATTTCATTGTAGCGACTTTGCTCTACCCATACATACAGCGTGTAATTAATACCAGAGGCCCCTAAGCTATCAAAAAGGACTTGTGGGGCTGGGTCATCCAAACAACAAGCATTGGCCAAGGCTACTTCAATTAAAACAGCTTCTACCCGCTTAAGATCTGCATTATAGGCTACATTTAGCGAAAGTGCATAACGCCGAATAGGAAAGCGTGAGATATTGACAAAGTCGCTCTGCACTAGTGTTTCATTGGGGATGCGGACAAAGAGATTATCCTGTGTGCGTATTTTAACTGATAGTAAATCGATAGAAAGGACGTAGCCGGTGATATTAGATTTATCTATCCGAATTTGGTCTCCAATTTGAAAGGGTTTCTCCCACAGTAAAAAGACACCTGAAATGAGATTAGAGAGACTCGTTTTCGCCGCAAAGCCAAAGGCAACCGAGGCTATCCCCGCAGTCCCTAATATAGCGGAAAGGTTGAAATTAAAATCTAGCAAAATGGTGATGAAGATTAAAATATTTCCTCCGTAGGAAATGATTTTTTGAGCAAGCATCCCGGCATGAGGGGAGATACGCTTCGATAACGAACGCCCGACCACACGTGCAAAAAAGAACAGCAAGGGAATGCCAACGCAAATCCAAAGCCCTCCGCGAATTAAACTGCCAATAACATGCGGGTGAAGGGCCTGAAAGGCTTCGAGAGAGGCATTGACGGAAGGCATAGATAAAAAATACTTATGTGAGCGTTATGAAACTGAATTCAAAAGAAAGGTATTATGCAATGGTCTCATTATGATAAAAAAGCTTTCACTTGTCCTTTAAAATGAGCGACATCAAGCCCCCCATGAAAGGCTCCTGTAGGGGGGGGTTGTAGGGGCTCAGCCAAACGAGGAGCAGTCCCCAAATTGCCAGGGGGGGTGCACTCGAAAGTCGATTCCCCTGCGGTCCCTGCCTTTTGCATGACAATATTAATGGTATTAGTCCACAAGCGATCAGGTCCTTGATAAAGGGTTAAATAACACACTTTAAGGCAAATCTTATTAAAAGGAATAGCGACTGACGTATTATTATGAAGCACAACAGGGCAAATGGCCCGGTGCGGGAATAAATGAAGCTCTGACGCATCTCGAACAGCCCGAGTTAGTAAACCGTAGCATAACTCCCCTTCAGATAAGTCACCAAACCAAACCGTGTTAAGTGCAAGCGAAGACACGGGCTCTAGCAAACATTCGCCTCCCTTCGTCTCAACACTAATCCGAAAGACCAAGGGAATAGGCACAAAAAAGCGCACGTGGCTACCCGGAGGCACCATAAGGGGAAATTGAGGCCGCACCACAACGGATTTATCCAGTAAACGAGGCACAATACGAAACCGCTCTACTTCGGGAGAAAAAGCCCAGCGTGTCCAACTTAGCCCATCTGGAATGTTTGTTGGCTTACCTACATATGCCTCCAGGCTTTCCACCCCATTTTGTGCAGCCCACAGCCAGTCACCATCTTCCGTCCTTTTAATAAATAAACTAAGCGGCCCGCTCTTCCACTCAAAAACACCTTGATGAGGAAGGACTTGTGATTCCCAGAGGGCAACTGGATAAAGCATAGTTTAAATAAAAGACTGAAAATACAAAATAGATTGAGAAATCATAATGATCAAAACAATTTAAAGAAGGCGGAGTACATTAAGGGGAGTGCAATCTAATGAGACCGCTGCATAATACCTTTCTTTTAAATTTTTGCGGTGTTGTCGCTCCTCAAGTGCTATCTGTACATTCGTCGCTTCGCCTTGCAAGTTCTTCAAAATTAAGGCATTCTGCATGCGGTCTCTATATAATCCCGAGTGTTTAAAAACATCAAATAGCGTGTATTTTGTTGAAAATCGCTATTATGCAGCGGTCTTCTAATGCCTGACGGGTTATGAAAATACATCAGTTTGAGGATCAAAATTGAGTTCTTAGAGCGGAGTGGGCTTTAGCCCTCGACCGAAAAGTCTCGATTTTTAACTCAAAATCATGCATTTTCCATAACCCGTCAATTTGGGCTTGCTTTTAATGTTGGCTATCCCCACCCTCCGCTTTCCTAACGACTTTATAGATATATACATCATGGCAAGGATTTGTGCAATTACAGGCCGTCGGCCCCACCGTGGAGGCTCCATTACTCGCAAGGGTCAAACCAAAAAAAGCGGGGGTATCGGTACTCACGTGGTAAAGGTAGTTAAACGTACCTTTAAACCTAACGTCCAGCGCATTCGCGTTCGGCTCGCCTCTGGTCAAATCAAACGCCTATGGGTAGCGGTTAAGGCTATTAAGGCTGGATTGGTCGAAAAGGCCTAACGCTTTTTCCATCAAAGTCGCTTTTAATTAAGCACCAAAACGTACTCTGGTTCTGCCTGGGTACGTTTTTGCTTATGAGCACACTTTCGAGAATTGGCAACAGGCAAATAGCTTTGAAAAACTACTGTAAAGTGCCTTGATTTCCCTATCAACTCCATCCACCATCGTGGGTATGAAAGCCTACCTAGCCCTCTTGCAACATGTGTTAGATAATGGAGAATTTCGCCAGGACCGTACAGGAGTCGGCACCTATGCTTGCTTTGGTGCTCAAACGCACTATGATCTGACTCAGGGCTTTCCTCTCGTCACAACGAAAAAGGTCCACCTAAAGTCTATCATTTACGAGCTACTTTGGTTTTTAAAAGGCGATACCAATATCGGTTATTTAAAAGAAAACGGCGTTAAAATCTGGGATGAATGGGCTGCGGAAGATGGGAGCCTTGGCCGCGTATATGGTGCCCAGTGGCGTAGCTGGCAGGCACCAAATGGCAAAAGCGTCGACCAAGTGGCTAACCTGATAGAGGGCCTTCAAAAAAATCCCCATAGCCGCCGGCATATTATATCTGCCTGGAACCCAGGGGAGCTAGACCAAATGGCCCTCCCTCCTTGCCATGCCTTTATGCAATTTTATGTGACAAATGATAACGGTTTGTCCTGCCAGCTTTATCAACGCAGTGCGGACTTATTTTTAGGCGTCCCCTTCAATATCGCCTCTTACGCGATCCTCCTCATGATGGTTGCTCAAATAGTCGGGCTAAAACCCAAAGCATTTGTACATACTATGGGGGATTATCATATTTATCAAAACCACTTAGAGCAAGTAAAGCTACAGCTATCCCGTGAGCCACGGGCCCTTCCGCAGATGCGTTTAAACCCAGACGTAAAGCGTATAGAGGATTTTAAATTCGAAGACGTTACGCTCGAAAATTACGACCCGCATCCTCTAATCAAAGCTCCAATCGCCATATGAACCGCTGCCTAATGCTTTGATTGTGAAGAGATTTTAAGCATTAGGCAGCGTTTCATAATATAAGGTCTTAAATATAAACATTTCACAATCAAATCTACAGGCAGCTATACCCCGTTCTCGAACATTATTTAAATGCAAAATTACCATAACCCATTAAGCCCTCTATGAATAATTGGAAAGCTATTGCCGCAATGGCGGAAAATCGCGTTATCGGCAAAGACGGCAAACTCCCTTGGAACCTGCCGGAGGAGCTCGCTTGGTTTAAGGAAACAACCCTCGGCCATACCATCGTCATGGGGCGAAAGACTTTTGAATCTATCGGCAAAAGAGCCCTACCTAAACGTTTAAACATCGTCATTAGCCGCACCTTGCAAATAGACGATATGCCAACAGGTTCAGTTGTGCTCCCAGGGCTTGAAGCGCTTAAAGCCTACCCGACCCAAGGCCATGTCTTTATCATTGGAGGCAGCGAGCTCTACAAAGCGGCCCTACCCAATTGTAACGAGCTCTACTTAACTCACGTAAAGCAAGTGGTTGAAGGGGATGCTATCTTCCCCCCGTTTGAAAGCCTCTTTGACGAAGGTATTCTTATTAAAGATACCCCCATCTTTAAAATTATACGCTATACCAATAAATCATGCATTAGGCCTGAGGTCTTATAAGCGCGCTCAGCCAAGACGCTGCACTGCGGGAAACATCACGGCCTGCCCCTAAGGCTATTTTTAAACGAGCGGCACCTGCCTTAGTTACAGCCAACCGCTGAGGGTTAGTAAGGCAATCATCCAGCTCCTCTGATAATGTAGCAGCCTTAGCGGCCCCCTGTATATACTCCGGGTAAAAAGCTTCATTTAAAAGCAAATTAGCAATCCCTAAATAAGGGACCTTTACTAAGAGCCGGCCTATCCAGTAAGTAACAAGAGCCGCTCGGTACACAATCGCCCCAGGGATGCCCGCCAAGGCACAATTAAGGGACATCGTCCCGGAACTGGTAAGCACAGCTGAAGCCGCAACAGGCGAACCCTCTGCACGGGGCAATAACTTGCAATGACCTTTAAGCAAAGGATACTTCGCCAAAAGATCCTCAAGAATATTTTGAATAACAGGGCTAGGATAAAGAATCGTAGCCTGTGCCTGAGGATTTTTTTCAAGGAAAACCTGAAACCCTTCGAGCATGAGCGGAAAGATACGTTTAACCGCTGCCTTACGACTCCCAGGAAGCAACAATACAGGTGCTGCCGTGTCATAGGCTACCGGCAATTGATAACCTTCATGCGCGAAGGGGTGTCCTACAAATGAAACTGGTAGAGTCGTATCTTTAAAAGCATCCACTTCAAAAGGGAATATAACGGCCAAGGCATCTAAGGTTTCGGCCATACTAAAGCGGCGCGCAGCCTTCCAGGCCCACACTTGAGGGGCAATGTAATAATACAAGGGGATTGCCCCCCCACCCTTTCGCGAAAGGCCTGTTGTCTTTAACGTTTTTGCCAATCGCAAATTAAAACCCGGGTAATCAACAAATAAAATAGCTTTAGGCTTATAAGTAGCAATCCACTCCAAGACTTTTCCAAAAAGGATCTTAAAAAAAGGATAATGGCGTACGACTTCAAAAAACCCCACTACCGCACTCGCTGTCATATCATAAACTAAGTGTGCGCCAGCCTCTGCAAGCTTAACCCCACCCAAAGCTGCGATACTTAGATTTGGGTGGCGAGCCTTTAGCTCAAGCACAAGCCGTGCCGCCTGTTCATCCCCAGAATGTTCCCCGGCGATAATTAGTAAATCTACTCTTTGCTCTGTAGCAGGTGCTAACAATATTGGACTGACAAACGCCATAGCTGCCACCATAAAACCCCCTTCTTATTTAAACAAGGGATTTTATTGAGACTTTAACTCAATCATTTTTTTATCATTGAGTTAAAGCAAAACAAAAGACATCAAGCCATCTGCAACTTATTCTATACAAAACCTCCTCCTTGCTTTCACCGTGACTTTATCCAGAAAAATTACCTTAAGTGTTCTCTTAATGAGCAGCTTACCGATGTACGTATTATCCGCAAAACCCCCAGTTAATTCGAACCATCATAGCGTAATGCCTGGATCTGGCAATAGTGCGTCTCTTCAACCAGCAGATGCTGATGAAGAATTGATTGAGAATCCACCAAGCAACTTTATTATTCACTTAATCATGCCTCCAACAGCCCCTCGCCTAGGCCCTATGCCCGACCCCCATGTCAATGGTGGAAATCTTCCACCCTTTCAACTTCCACCCATCAATCCACTAGCCATAATAGCGCCACCCTCAATAGGTCATTAACACCAAAAAAACTATCCTATTAAAACAAGAAAGTCACAAAAAACCGCCCTTCTCGTCTTGCTTTTTAGAATAGATCTAAACTAGATCATGCGTGTGGAATTGTTAGAAATGCGCTGTTTACTGGGAGGGGGTATTCATGCGAAAAGCCTCACCCTCGATTTTATTTCGGAAGTAAAAACCTATGCAAATGATTGGGAGGGCTTATTATCTTTCTGGAATATGGGCGTGCGCATGAGTATTACTCATGAAGTGACATTATTAGCATTAGATACTATTTTGGGAGATTCACAGCCCGCATTCGCACAAAAATCTGCATTATTAAATTTATTCATCAGGGGAGCTTATCTTGCAACCGCGGGGTGGGCTTTAGACCTCATCCATAAACATGAAATAACACGTGTTATCAAAGCCAAATCAGGCATTGAAGAAGGAATAACCAATTATCAATCCAGCTTTTGCACATGCAAATCCAGCACTATTGTAGATGCCGTGGGATTTACGGGTGGGCTTTTTGGATCCACTCTCGGCGCTCTTAAAGCTGATCAACTCGGGTTCCAGGGGCCAGTACAATTCGGCATGGCCTTAAGCAGCAGTATCATTTATCAGCAGCTGGGGATTTTCGTTGGGCACAGACTCACCCATGCTCTGCATACAGAAGATTGTCCCACAAAACCGCATGCATAATGCTTCTCTTTATGAGGTTGATTGATTAATCTGCTCTGATATTTGAATAGCGACTTCAAGAGCCGTTTTCCCTAAAAGCCCATCAACCTTCGGCTGCATATGGCGCCGCACGCAGGCAATAAAAGAAGCGAGCTCTAAAGCCAAAGGCTCACCTTTTTCTAGCGGAATTTCTTCCTGAGCTAAAGTACCTTGCTGAATGCGCAGTAGATGGCCTTTTTGATTCATAAAATCGAGAGACAAGTAAGTCTGCGGCTGAAATACGCGGATTTCTCGTACTTTTTTTAAACTTACCCGGCTTGCATTTAAATTAGCGACACAGCCATTTTCAAAACTGATGCGGGCATTTGCAATATCTTCCGTTTGGGATAATACATGCACCCCAACAGCATCAATCCGCTGAATGGGAGAGCGGACCAAAGAAAGGATAATCCCAATATCATGGATCATTAAATCTAGCACTACCCCAACATCCGTCCCCCGTGGTTGAAAAGGAGCGAGGCGATCGGCCATAATGTAACGAGGAGCCGCTACGGCCGTTTCTAAAAAGCCCATTACAGGGTTGAAGTGCTCGATATGACCAACTTGTACAATCCGGTTTTGAGCTTTAGCTGCGGCTAATATGGCTTCGGCCTCTACGAGAGAAGTGCAAATAGGTTTCTCAATCAGCAAATGACAACCAGCCTCTAAAAGAGGAATAGCAACCCCTGCATGACGATCCGTCGGCACGGCCACACTCACGGCCTCACATGAAGCCCCCAACGCGGCAACACTCTCAAATACTTGGCAGCCATACTCCTCTGCAATTGCCTGGGCCCGGGCTGAGTCTACATCATACACCCCGACAAGCTCTACCTCTGGAAGGGCCTTATAAATACGCGCATGATGCTGACCTAAATACCCGACGCCCGCAACCCCACAGCGAATAGGAGATGAGTTTGATGTTTCCATGCTTTATGTAATACTAAAAAAAGAAGAGACCGATTGCGGAATGAGACCACTGCATAATAGCTTATTAAAATAAAAAGTCATTATTTTAAAGTTTTTTATCAGTAGAATTATTTAGAGACCGCTGCAGAATGCCTTGATTTTGAGGAATTTGTAGGACGGAGTGACGAGTGTGCTAAAGCACTCGAGGAACAACAACCGACCAAAAACTCAAAAGAAAAGTACTCGGCAGTGGTGTCATAAAAGCTGGCCCTTATGCAGGACCACTTGGCGCTGAGTCCGCTTAGCAAACTCTGGATTATGCGTTACCAAAATAAGCCCCACGCCTGCATCTGCGGTTAAGTTTAATAGTAGCTCCATGACGGTTTCTGCGGTTTTTTCATCCAAATTCCCCGTGGGCTCGTCTGCTAATAATAACCGGGGTTGGTTTATCAACGCGCGGGCGATGGCAACACGTTGACGTTCCCCGCCGGAAAGCTGGTGCGGCAAATGCTTTAAACGATTTTGCAAACCCGCCTTTAATAATAATGCTTCTGCCCGGGCCTCGGCCGCTTTATCTAAGCCCCCTACGAGGCGTTTGGCCAAGAGCACGTTCTCCAACACATTTAACTCCGGCACTAAATAATAAGATTGAAAAACTAAGCCAAGGAACAACCCACGGCGCTTTGCCTGCCAAGCCAAAGAGCGGGATAAGGGCGACTCCCCCTCCCAAAAAAGCTCACCAGAGTCAACCGCCTCTAAGCCTGCCAACACATGCAGAAGAGTTGTCTTGCCCGAGCCGGACTCCCCCCGGATGCTCAAGCTTTCGCCCGTATTTAAAGATAAACTGACTCCACTGATAACAGACAAAGAACCCCAAGGTCCTTTAAATGCCTTAGTTAAGTTATGGGCTGTGAGTAGTGGCGACATGTCTAGAAAATGAAAACTTATACTTCACTCCGTAAAGCTTCTGCCGGTTTTAAGCGAGAAGCTCTTAGTGCGGGCAATAAACCAGCTAACGTTGATATATAGATTGAAAGAATAATAATGAGCAAAAAATCTTCTTTGGCATACTCAACCGGAATATTAGAAAACTGGTAGAAGCGCACCAAAGCTTCTTCGCTATGAGTTAAACGAGCAAAGGCATGCACGACATCATTCCGAAAGAAAAGGGCGAGGCCTGCGCCCAGGGTCCCGAGTGTCGTCCCCACAAGCCCTATCAAAAAACCTTGGATGCAAAAACAAAAAGCAGCATTAGATGGACTTGCACCCAATGCACATAAAAGGCCCAATTCACGCGTTTTCCGTACAACAGCCGTCATCAAAGAGCTCGTTATCGAAAAAGCAGCTACCAAAATCACGAAGAGGGTAATGAAAAATAACACCGTTTTTTCTAGCCGCAAAATAAACAGTAAGTCGTGATTAGCCTCTAGCACGGTATACGCCCGCAGTGGCACAGGCAAATGCGCAGACAGCCACTCAAGGGTTGCGTCTTCTTTTTTGGTATCCTTCAAACGCAGGGCAAACCCATGAATGCCCGTCTCCAGTCCATACAAAGATTGCATCGTCTCAAGGCTGACGAGGACGGTCTTACCATCGACTTGGTTCCACCCTGTTTCAAAAAAGCCCACCACTTGCAGCTCTTTCGGTAAAAGGACTTCATCATTCTCTAATTTCTCTAACATCAAAGGCGAGTAAACCGAAACCCGTGAGCCTAGAATAGCCCCAATCGAAGCCGCCAGCTGCGTACTGATAATGATACCGTCTTCATCCAAATCATTCAGATCCCCCACCGTCATATAACGATCAAGCGGTACGACTTGGCGTTCGCGCTCCACATCGATGCCTTTAATATAAGGGAAGGCGGGGCGCCCTCCACACTGCAACATCACCACCCCCTGCGCATACGGAGCCGCGGCAACCACCCCCGGCGCCTTATCCAATTGTGCCTGAATAGCCGCCCGTTCCATAATCGGAAAGCCCGACTCTACCCGAATATCCCCCCCTGTCTCAACCACCAGACGTTTAATTTCTGCCCCAAACCCCCCCATAACACATTGAACCACAATTAACACCATGACCCCGAGCATCACCCCGCACGTCGCCATCCATGCAAAAAAAGACCCCTTCCGCCCAGTTGGGAATAACTGCTTGAAGGCTAAATAAAACGGCCAAGTAGGGAAGTATTTTTTAAACATGAATAGGGTTAGCCTAAAAACTAAGGCTTCTGAAGACTATCAAAAAATACCCCCAAGGGGCGAACATAAGTCAATTTCATCTAAATAATAACCTTAAACACATGAACCCTGAAGATTCATGAAGGACCTTATTTTGAGATGACACCAAGACGAAGTGCACATAAAAAACATCATAAAGGGGCGAACATAAGCCGATTTCATCCAAACACACTAACCTTAAACACATTATCCCTGGGGATTCATGAAGGACCTTATTTTAAGATGATACCAAGACGAAGTGCACGCAGCGTACTAAAGGTACGTGAGTACACAGACTCTTGGTAGCGCTCAAAAGAAGGTCCTTCATGAATTTACAGTAGGTTTGAGGGAAGGAAATAAGATAACCTCTCTAATACTAGCCGCCCCGGTTAACAAAACACAGAGGCGATCAATCCCAATGCCCATACCGCCTGCAGGGGGCATGCCATGCTCAAGGGCTGTGAGGAAGTCTTCATCCATGTTTTGCTTATCTTCGCCCACTTGCTTTTCAAAAAGGTCTCGCTGGAGGAGCGGGTCATTTTGCTCGGAATAAGCGGGGGCAATTTCTTGCCCGTTTATACAAAGCTCAAAAACATCAAGAACGCGCGGGTCTTCCGGATTTAGCTTGGCTAATGGGCAAAGCTCCCGCGGCAGCTGAGTTACAAAAGTAGGCTGGAAGAGGAAAGGCTCAATACGCTTGCTGTATAGCTCTTGCGTTACTTCAAAATCCTGCCAATCGGGGTGGATGTCTAGCTCCTGTAAACGGCAATACGCGGCCTTATCTTCTTTAGAGCGCTGGAACCATTCTGGGTCTTTAGTAAAGTCGACAATTAAGTCCCGGTAGGTGACCTCGCGCCACTTGCCCCCAAGCTCTATCACTTGGCCATCGGGGCGTGTAATTTGAGTTGTGCCCAAAACCGTCGTGCACACGTGCTGGATCAAATCATAAACCAAACTCATCATCCCTCGGTAATCTGTGTAGGCTTGGTAGAGCTCCAGCATCGTAAACTCAGGATTATGCCGGCGGGAAAGCCCTTCATTGCGAAAAACACGTGAAAGCTCGAACACGCGGTCAAAACCACCTACGAGCAAACGCTTTAAATAAAGCTCAAGCGAAATACGGAGGAAGAATTTTTGATCCAACGCTTGCATATGTGTCACAAAAGGCCGCGCAGCTGCCCCCCCTGCAACACTTTGAAATACAGGAGTCTCAAACTCTAAAAAATCCCGCTCCCATAAAAAGTTCCTAATTTCCTGAATAATACGGCTACGCTGTGCAAAACGCTCCCGCGATGCAGGATTAATAATGAGGTCTAAATACCGTTGACGGTAAACTTGCTCATCATCGGACAACCCGTGCCACTTCTCCGGCAAAGGGCGCAGCGCCTTGGAAACTAGGCCATAAGCCTCCGCCCGTACTGTAACCTCCCCCGTCTTGGTTTTAAACAAGGGGCCACGCGCTCCAATAATATCGCCCATATCCAGCTTTTTGAAGTCCTCATAAGCGGCCTCCCCAATCTCATCCTTCGTCACATACAGCTGGATAATCCCCGCCCGGTCTTGGATTTTCACAAAGCTGGCCTTCCCCATTAAGCGAAACACTAAAATGCGCCCCGCCACGGATACACTCGGGCCGGCTTGTGTGGCTTCATCAAAAAGGATAGCTGCCTCGGCCGATGTATGCGTCTGCTCCCAGTTGCTTGCAAAAGGGTCCGCCCCTGCGGCCCGCAACCCTTCCAGTTTAGCTAAGCGCACCGCATATAAATCGTGACTAGGCACTAAATTTGAAATCGAAGTCTCACTCATAGTTTAAAGCTCAATATCTTGCTATAATTCGGCAGATTTAGAAATTAAAAAATTAAACCTTTTTATTCCCAAACCGCATGATAAAACTAGACTATACTTGCAACAGCATCCCCTTCAGGTACGCACTTTCCGGGAAGGTCAACAGTATCGGGTGGTCCAAAGGTTGCCCGGTTTCTTCAATCAACCGTACACTTCGCCTAGCATCTGCAGCCGCTTCGGTTACAACCGAATGGAACATCTCCCGTGTCACCGGGTGGGAACACACATAAGTAGCCAATATCCCCCCAGGGCGAAGAAGCTTTAAGGCGCGTAAGTTAAGCTCTTTATACCCACGCATGGCTCCCTCTAAAGCTGTCCGGTTCCGTGCAAATGAAGGTGGATCCAAAACAATGAGGTCAAAGCGTTGATCCCGCTCGGCTGCTAAGAAATCAAACATATTGGAGGCCTGGAAGCTCACATTCGTCAACCCGTTTTGAGCGGCATTTTTTTGACCGGCCGCAATACACGCCTCAGAGCTATCAACCGCAATCACGCTCTTTGCCCCTTTCTTTGCTGCTTGTAAGGCAAAACCGCCTTGGTTGCAAAACCCGTCTAAGATAACACGGTCTTTGGCAAACTCGGCCACCCGTACATGTTGCATGCGTTGATCCAGGTAAAAACCGGTTTTTTGACCTTTTTCAAGATCCAGCCAATATTGAACCCCGTCGATCGTATACCAACGCGGAGGCAATGGGTTGCCGCTTAATGTATGCGTCTCTAAAGGTAACCCTTCGTAAGTGCGTGTCGGGGCATCATTCCTAAAAACAATTTCGCGAATGGCCGGCAGCAATGTTTTAAGCTGAGAGGCAATGACCTCTAAGCGCTGGTCCACCGCCATTGTCAAGGCTTGGACTACCAAAACATCCTCAAAACGGTCCACCACAAGCCCTGGCAAGTAATCCGCCTCAGACCATATTAAACGACCAACGGTAGGATAATTACGGTAAATGAGGGCTTCTTTAATAAACGAGAAAGTATAATCACTATCAAAATCAAAACGCTCTTGCGTATAGCGACGCCAAACGATTTGTGAATGTGAATTATAAATGCCCATCCCCAGCCAACGCCCTTCTGCATCTCTCATTGCGACAGACTTACCGGACATCTGCGGTGGCAAAAGCCCTTCTACCTCGCCTGCAAAGACCCAAGGATGCCCATTAAGGACACGTGGCGGCGTCTTGCGAGACGGACGCAAACGAAGAGTTGTAGAAAAATCGCGATTTTGCGGAGCTGGATGCATCCGGCGGTTATAGAGAGAACCCTTGAAAACTCAAGAGGCCTTTTGGTTTAATTGCAAATCAAGGTATTCTGGCAATCGGACTCAAATAAAAGCCTCCATGCCCCGTTACTACAATTAAGCCTAACCGTTTAATTTAAAGGCACAGCTTAATC
>JANYEO010000191.1 GCA_025363025.1 Opitutia bacterium | reverse complement strand
CTAATTATCACTCGAGGTAAAATTGATGGTGCC
Organism: Opitutia bacterium; assembly: GCA_025363025.1. Taxonomy (GTDB): domain Bacteria; phylum Verrucomicrobiota; class Verrucomicrobiia; order Opitutales; family JANYEO01; genus JANYEO01. The sequence goes on along the minus strand of JANYEO010000191.1, from coordinate 2,365 downwards.
GGCCGTTCTGGCAGAGGTTAATGTGACGGTTTTTGTTGTGGGGCCTACTGCGCCAAAATTAACGACGGCACCTATAGCATTAGGTGCACCAGACGGCGTCCAGTTACTGGCTGTGTTCCAGTTTCCATTGGCATCAACATTCCATGAAGATTGCCCAAAGGCACTGAGGGAAAAGAGGGCCAAGCTACTTAGAAGGCCTAAGCGCAGCTTTTTTGGAAGTAAGGGGTGTGTATTCATGGTTGTAAATAGTTGTGGGTTTTTTCGCATAAAGTGTGTCATCTGCTTTAACAATATACGGAAAAATTTTAAAAAATCAAAGCATTCGGTTAATATTTCTTGATTTTGTTAAGTAAAATTTAAATATGCTTTTTTGAGCAGTTGTTTTAGAAGAACTTCTTGTGGGCTTTGGCTTGCCAAGAGGGGAGTTTTTTGTCTATTCTCGCCGTTGCCTTGGCCTAAGTGTGGGTTCAAAAAAGTGCTATTTTTAGTTTTCTGTTGGAAAATTATTATATTAGCCGGTTTTTTGAATGCAGGCTTGAGCGCTCTTACCTGCTGATTTATTCAGCCTTACCCCTTGCTTACTTATATGACTGCACTTACTGAAAAATTAGGCTGTGTGTTTTGTTTTCGTTTTATTATTGTTTTGGGGTTTTGCTTAGGGGCGTCTAATTATTCCAGCTTAGCTAATGATGATGATGATGAGTATGTGGTATATGACGATGAATACACACAGCGGTTAAACATTGATCATTGGCTACCTGTACGTGCTTTGGTTCAGTCTTTGGAGGATTTAGGGTATGCAATTGAGAAAGATTGGAGGCCTAGTCTTATTGAAATACTTTCGACCTTAGATAAAGGCTCTATGGAGGGGCTTTCGGTTGAGGATCAAGAAGCATTAAAGGCTTTAGGGGATACCTTCCCTCATCGGGATTGGGTGCCTGATACAGAAGCCCTGCATAGGATTGTGCTTAAGCAATCTTATAAAAGAATAGAACAGCCTTTAAAGGCCGCTTGTTTTCTTTTGCGAGATTATTACGAAGAGGGTTGGCGCAGCTTGAACTGGTTGGAGACGACTGAACATTCCCCCTTAGTAAAAGATGGATTGGATTGGATACTAGAGGGGGGGCTTTATTTTTTAATAGCGTTTACGGATGATGCTAGGGTGGGGGCTTTAAAAGACGAGGATTGGGCAATGGGGCCGCGTGTTTGGGGCTTAGTAGATCAATTATTTGAAAAATTTTATTTTAAATATAACGGCCATGACGGGAACGCCGCTTTATTATCCGAATGGTTTGATAATGCCCTGAATGAGAATTTGGTGTTATCGCTTGAAAACAGTAATGTGGAAGATATTGAAGCAATCAGTTGGTTTGTTGACTGGAAGTGGCTTAACCAGGCTTATTTAACAGATAGCCTACTGAATGCTTATTTTTCGTCCTATCAGTCTTATTTGATAAGATTGCAGGCTGAATATAATGAGTTAATCCAACAGCAGCAATCAGCGGAGGTGTCATACAATGAAGCTGAAGAGCTGTATGCTGCCTTTCTTTTTCTTACCTCGAATCGCCCCCTCGACGATCAGTATTTTGAGGAATTCAATTTATTAAGTAATCAACAGATAAAGACTTATAAAGCTTTGAATGACTTAGTGCCGCAGGTAAAACGGTTAAAGGCCTTGTTAAGAAAAGCGCAGGCCCATTTTGAAGCCCAGTATGCCGTGTATCAAAAAGCACTTGAACCTTATGCCGAGAGTTTGGCCTTGGTCGGAGGGATGCAGTTTGGAGGGGATTTAGAGATGATTCGCCAGCAGATATTGACGCCCTGGCTAGCCCTTGAAGAAGTTTTGCTGCATCGGTTGGATTATGCAGTGCAGGCACTTAATGATCTTTTGCCGAGAGAATATTTGCCAGAGGTAGTGACAGAAGCTCTGCCTCTTGAAGTCTTTGTGGTAGAACCGCTTCAGCGTTTATCTATTGACCCTTATCGCGTGCAGCAATTGCAAGGGCGAACGGCAAGCGAGGTGAATCCGTTGTTGCGGTATGCAGTTCTAAATACTGCAGAGCAATATCCTTGGATATGGCCACTTCCTGAAGCACCATTTGAGCCGCACATTCACGCCGCTGTTCCACTATGGGGCGGGAGTGGGCCTTTGTTTTAGGCCTGAATATTGAGACCGCTGCATAATATCTTTCTTTTGAATTCTTGCGGTGTTGTCGCTCCTCAGGTACCGTCTGTACATTCGTCGCTCCGCCTTGCAAGTTCTTCAAAATTAAGGCATTTTGCATGCGGTCTCGATATAATCCCGAGTGATTGAAAACATTAAATAATGTGTGTTTTTTTGAAAATCGCTATTATGCAGCGGTCT
>JANYEO010000190.1 GCA_025363025.1 Opitutia bacterium | reverse complement strand
AGACCGCTGCATAATGCATGCTTTATGAGTTTTTGGTCGGTTGTCGTTCCTCGAGTACTGTCTGTACACTCGTCACTTCGTCCTACAAATTCCTCAAAATCAAAGCATTTTGCAATCGGCCTCTTCATAGTCCCAGGCCCTAAAATTCGAATTTTTTCTGTGTTTTGCTTGAAAACACTATTATGCAGAGATCTCAAGATGGAGTTCTGTTTTTGGTTTTAGCCCTTGAGTGCAGATTATACTCCATCAAAGCTGTTGTTTTAAATATGCTGAGTTACGCAACTATACAGGCTCATTTGATGACATTGGCTTGCCCAGCACAAGCGGTGCGCACGCGTAGCTTTTTTAAAACAGGTAAAGGTGAGTATGCCGAACATGATGTTTTTATCGGAATAAGTGTACCGCGATTGAGGCAATATGCGAAGTCGCTAAAATTGCTTCCGTTGACAACGCTTCAAGAGTTGATCGTTTCTGCTATTAATGAAGAGCGATTATTGGCCTTGATTGTGCTGATTGACCAATACAGGGCTGCTAGTGAAAAAACGCGTGAGAATATTTACCTGTTTTATATGCAGCACCGTGAACAGGTGAATAATTGGAACTTGGTGGATGTTTCCGCAGCGGCTATTGTGGGTGAATATTTATGGGAAAAAGATAAAAACATCCTGCTGGAGTTAGCACACTCTCCTGTGATGTGGGACCGCCGTATTGCTATGGTTAGCACGCATGCTTTTATTCGTAAGCAAAACTTTGAATGGACGCTGCGGCTTGCCACGATTTTTCTGCAAGACTCCCACGACTTGATGCATAAGGCTACTGGGTGGAGCTTGCGCGAAGTGGGCAAGCAAAATGAAGCGGCCTTAAAAGCGTTTTTAAACCGCTATAAAGTTAGGATGCCGCGAACAGCCTTGCGGTATGCTATTGAGCGTTTCCCCGAAAAGGTGCGCCGTGATTATTTATATACGGTCTAGCTCCGTCAATACGCCGGTTAGGTAGGGGACGAGTTGCTTTTTGCGGCTAACTATACCTGGTAAATCGAAGATGCCTTCCTTCTCAAGTGCAGGGTAGGAGATATGTTCGATAAATTCGCTATCGCCCTTTAAGAGAAGGACCGAATTTTGAGTGTTAATATCCGTTACCAAAAGTGCTGCAAAAAAGAGTTTATCTTTTGAGCAAAAGGCATCCAGGGCTTGAAGGAGGCTATCCGCACGGCTCCAGAAATGTTCTAGCCCGAGTTCTTCTACCTGGGCGACTGCATAACGACGCTTGCCTTCATCATACACTTTGCAGTCGGAGCATACAACGGCTTCGGGTGTTTGCGTTAAGATGACTGATCCAGAGCTAAAAATGAGGTTGCTAAGCTCCGTCCCGGTGATGCCTGCAATGGGCTCTAGCCAACGTAAAATGGCTTCATCTCTTTTAGTTGAAGTTGGGCCGCGTAGGTTGAGCGTATCGGAGACAAGGCCCCCCATCATAAGGCCTGCAATGGTACGGCTAGGGGTGAGGCCTTCTCTAAGGAAAAGCTCTGCCACAATGGTGCAGCTAGAGCCCACAGGCTCGTTGCGAAAGAGGATGGCTTGTTGCGTGGGTGGGTTGCCTAGACGGTGGTGATCAATAATTTCAATAATTTGTACTTCCCCTGCACCATCAACGGCCTGGGTTAGCTCGTTATGGTCAATTAATACTAGTTGCGTGGTTGTGGGTTTGACTAAATCGCTTTTAGAGAAGACCCCAACGAGCCGCTCATTATCGTCTACGACAGCCACAGTGGAAACAGGGCTTGAAGCGACTTTTCTGCGTGCTTGGATTAATTTTTCTTCTGCATCACAGGTGACCACATCTGTTTGCATGACTGCATTTACTTGCTCTGCCGCGCGGATGATCCAGGCTGTTGTTGCTGAGTCATAGGGGCTAGTAATAAAAGAAACACCCTTTGCTTTTGCCCTTTCAATAATATCTGGATCAACCGGCCAACCACTAGTGATAACAACTAAGCGAATACCCATCTCAATTGCTTTTTGTTGAATATCCAGCCTATCGCCTACCAGCACAATGGTTTGCTCTGACGGGGTGTGCTGCATAATGCTAACGGGACCAAAGGATTTAATATCCATAGCCCCAATTCGCACAAAGAGTTCTTCATGATCATCCGGATGAGCAATGTGGTGGACAGTGGCTTTTAGGGCACTGACGATATCGCTGACACTGGTTTTTACGCGTCTGACAAGAAGAGGGTCCCGCGGTTTTGGGACAAAATACTGCCCCAAGTCAAAAATGGAGACAATGCCTTTGACCCTTGCTTCTGCATCTAAAACGGGTAGGGCACGTACATCAAATTGGTCTATTAATTCTAGTGCCTGAAAGCAAGTAGAGTCTAGCCGTACATGGTGTACTTGGCTGACCATGATGTCTTTAACACGAGGGGTTACATCTCCTATAAATAAAGGAGGCTGCGCTCCAAAGTGCTGGAGGACGGCATCAATACGTGCGTTAGTGTTGCCACAGCGGGCTGCTACAAAGCCAGATTCACCCATGGCTTCTTTAAAAGCGGCATAAGCCAAGGGTGCGCAAATGGCGTCAAGGTCCGGATTTTTATGACCGATGATATAGATAGGATCCACAACTTACAGATGAATGGGAGGGGGGCTTGGTTTTAGCAGTACATTGCCTATTAAGTAAAGGCCAACGCCTATCGTGATGGCTGTATCTGCAATATTAAAAGTAGGCCAGTGATAGCCAGGCAGGTAGATATCAATAAAATCGATGACATAGCCGTGAATAAGCCTGTCTATAACATTACCGATAATGCCAGCTGATAAAAACCCGAAGGCATATTGAAGAAGGGGGCGTTCTAACCCTAAATCTCGCCTTAAAAAATAAATACCAAAAAGGACAATGGCGCCTAGAAGTGCTAAGTAAGGGCCATAACCGCTTAGGAGGCCCCATGCGGCCCCCGTATTATGCACGTGTACAATATAACAAAAAGAGTCGATAACGGTGTAGGCTTTGAAGGGGCCGCTACCCATGGCAAAGGCCTTAGTCGTTTCGTACTTTGTCCATTGATCGAGCCCTAAAGCTATTAACAATGTACCCCAAAATCGTAAATAAGCCCTGCCACTCCAATAAAGTGGCAAGGACTTATTTTGAGAATGTAATTGAGCGGGCTTCAATGAAATTACCGATGGGTTTTAGTATTCTGCATGCGATCTCATTAAACATCCGCATCTTCGTCATCTGCAAAGCCGCCGCTTTCATTTTCTATTTCGCTAAATACCCCTCCGCGTTGAGAGGTGTGACGATGCGTTTTTTCGTACTCACGTTGGCCTTCAAGAGAAAAGCGGGTAAAGGGAACAGCCATGAGGCGTTCGCGGTTAATAGCTTCTCCTGTGATCTCGCATACTCCATAGCTGCCTTCAAAAATGCGTTGAATGGCTTCATCAATTTCGTAAATAAGGTCTTGCTCGCTAGAGACGAGGCTTAGAGCAAAGTCCCGGTCAAAGGTGTCTGTACCGGCATCTGCAATGTGTTGGCCATAGCCAGAAAGATCCCCCGAGTCGTCTTTGCTAGAGCGCTTTAGGGTTTCATTCGCATGTAGGTCTAGCCCGGTTTGTACGTGATGGCGGAAGTCTACCAGGGCTTTGAAAAAGGGAGAAAACTTCTTCTGCACGCGGGATTCGTCGTACTCTTGCCATTTAGGCTTTTTCTTCTCGTTAGGGTTGAAGCCTAAAATGTCGGCCAAAGAAGCGGCTTGGTGTACGCTAATTTTTGGCTTTGGGAGCTTGAGTGGGGCTGCTGGCTTGGCTGCGAGCGGTGTGCTTTTTGAAGTTTTTTTATGATCTTCTTCATGCGTGTGTGAAGCGTCTGCTGGGCGGTTTTTGATAACCTGCAGGACGTCTTCAACCGAGAAGAATACGGGAGTATTCCGCCGGATGCGTCGTTTGATGAAGGCGGGAGCCGTAGGACGGTGCCGGGCCTGTAAAAGGAGAGCTGCTTTTTCGGGAGAGACCACAGGAGTTTTTTTTGAAGGAGAGGTTTTTTTAGGAACCGCCTGTGGGGGTACACTTTTCTTTTTAGAAGAAAGCAAAGGCGCGGGAGGTGTTTTTTTTGCAATGGGTTTGGGGGCCACTGCTTTTTTGAGTGTTTTTTTGGTTGTAACGGTAGGTGCTTTTTTCTTTACGATGGATTGGGTGATGGTAGCCTTTGAAGCCCCTTTAAGAGCGGGTTTTTTAGTTATAACACTTTTTTTTGCGGGTGGTTTGATAGGTGATTTTGTTTTAGAAACGGGCTTTGTTACGGGTTTCTTGACCACGCTTCTGACGGGTTTTTTCGCAGTTGTCGATGCCTTAACGGGCATTTTTTTCGCCTTGGTTGCAGGGGATTTTTTTGCAGCTGCTTTGACAGGGCGCTTAGGTGTATTCGCCATGGTAGAAGAGGGGGGTTATTTAAGGGGTAAATAAAACACGACTCTGGAGGGCTTCTTTAGAACGGGGGGAGACTGCTTCGTACCCAGGGCAGGGGACGAGTTCGGGGACCCATTTCCAGCTACGCGGGCAGCGAAAACCCTCCGCTCGTGCAGCTTCTATAGAGAGAGCGGCATTTGCTACGGGGCTTAGGCGAACCTGCGAGACAATAAAGAACTCCACAAGTGATGAGGAATGACGAGTTAGTAAGGCAAAAAGTAAGTCGTCCGGCGAGCCTGTAATCGTAATTTGTGCATCTGAGGATTGGCCAATGACTTTTTCTTGACGAAGGGGCTCTAAAGCGGCGTGTACTTGCTCCCTAAAGGCCAGGATTTGACCGACTTCTTCCGCTATAGATTCGTTAAACCATGCAGGATTGATGGTTGGCCAATCTTGCAAATGAATCGAGTCCTCCGTGTTATCTTCATGGCCCATAGCGTAGCCAAAGGCTTCTTCCGCTGTGTGAACTAAGGTAGGTGACAGGAGGCGTACGAGTATGTGGAAGATCGTATGCAAGGCCGTTTGAGCGGAGCGTCTTTCTGCCCAATGAGGGGCTGCAACATAAAGACGGTCCTTCAAGATATCGTGGTAGATAGCTGAGAGTGTTACCGTGACGAAGCGGCTGAGTGCCTGGTAAGCCCGGTGAAGGGCAAAGGCTTCGTAAGCGGTAGTAACTTCTTCTATAAGGCGGGCTGTTTCCCTTAGGGCCCATTGGTCTAGCGGAAGCAAGGCCTCCCAGGCAACGGCATGTGAGGCTGGGTCAAAATCGTACAAGTTGCCTAATTGGAAGCGTAGGGTATTGCGGATTGTCCGGTAGACTTGTGTGACTTGGGCTAAGATTGTTTCAGATAAAGGGACATCTGCCTGGTAATCTTCTGAGGCGACCCATAAACGGAGGACATCTGCGCCAAAGCGTTTAACATACTCACTCGCAGTTTGGGGCTTGGTCCCGCTTTTAGAGATTTTTTGGCGGTCTTCATCTGTAATGAAGCCATGGGTTAGGACGTGCCGGTAAGGCGGTTGGCCTTCTGTTACCATAGCCGTCCATAGGGAGGATTGGAACCACCCGCGGTGCTGGTCGCTACCTTCTAAGTAGAGATCTGCCGGCCAATGGAGGTCTTTCCTCGCTTTGAGTACGGCTATGTGGCTAGAGCCAGAATCTAACCATACGTCTAAAGTATCTGTCCCGGACTTTAAATTTTTGCCCTTCCAGCTTTCGGGAAGAGGGATGCCTTCTAGCAGGGTTTCTGCAGGCTGTGTAAACCATACATCGGTACCGGTTATAGCAATTTTATCTGCCAGGGCCCGGATAACGGTACCGTCTAGATAAGCGGTGCCGGTTTCGTCATAAAAAATGGGCATGGGCGTTCCCCATGCGCGTTGGCGGGTAATGCACCAGTCAGGCCGGCTTTCTAGGGAGCCACGCATGCGGTTTTCCCCAGTTTTTGGCGTCCAGGTGACATTGCCTAGGGCTCCTAGCATTTTTTGACGGAGGTCATTATGGTCGAGCGCTATAAACCATTGATCCATTGCGCGAAAGATAACGGGGGTTTTAGAACGCCAGCAGTGGGGGTAGGCATGCACAATGGGGGTGTGCTTGAGTAAGAGCCCCGTTGATTTTAAATGCTCTATAACGGCGATATTGGCTGTGTTTTTGCCCTTGGTAGTCAGGACACTGAGGCCGACTAAAAAGGGGGGGACTTTGCCATCGTTAATGTAGCAGCCCTCGTCATTTATGGGAGAGTAAACCTCGAGCCCGTATTTATTGCCGGTAAAGTAGTCGTCTAACCCATGGCCAGGGGCGGTGTGGACGCAGCCCGTCCCTGTATCTGCCGAGACGTAATTTGCCAGGACGATTGGGCTAGGACGCTCTATAAAGGGGTGGCGAGTAAGCGTGCCTTCTAATGATTGGCCGCTAAAGGTTTTGATAGGGGTAGCGCCTTTAAGGTCTGTAGCTTCTATAAACGCGGCTGCTAGGCCCTCCGCTACGATATAGGATTGACCTTCATGTTGTAGGGCTACGTAAGTTAATTCTGGATGGAGGGCTATGGCAAGGTTGGCCGGTAATGTCCACGGTGTTGTTGTCCAAATGACGACGCAAGTGGGCGTGTTTAGGCCAAGCGCTGCAGCGTCAACAATGGGGAACTTTACCCAAAGCGCGGGGCTTGTGATGTCTTGGTATTCGACTTCTCCTTCTGCTAGAGCTGTTTTGCAGGGGATGGACCAGTAAACGGGTTTTTTGCTGCGGTAAACGTAGCCCCCTTCGACAAAGGCTGCAAAGGTACGTAAAATACCGGCTTCGAAGACAGGGTCCATTGTTTGGTACTCGTGCTTCCAGTCTGCAAGTAGGCCAAGGCGTTGGGATTGGGCTCGTTGTTTATCCCGGTGCATGGCGGAAAAAGCGGCACAGGCTTTGCGAATGCCGGCTGCGTCTAGGGTCTTTTTCTCTGCCTCTAAATCGCGCGATACTTTATGTTCTATGGGGAGACCATGGCAGTCCCACCCAGGGATGAAGGGGGTACGGAAGCCCTTTAGGTTTTTGTACCGAAGGATAGTGTCTTTTAAAATCTTATTGAAAGCCGTGCCGACGTGGATATCCCCATTGGTAAATGGTGGGCCATCGTGCAGGACAAAAGCGGGCGCGCCTGCGCGGTGGGCCTGCACTTTTTCGTATAATCCCATACTGTCCCACTTGGTTTGGGTGATGGGTTCCCGGTTAACGAGATCCGCCCGCATAGGAAAGTTTGTTTTGGGGAGGTTGAGTGTATCTTTTAAATCGATGGGTTTTGGGTCGGACATGATATGAAGTTTGAAAAATTAGAAGCCTTTATCTAGCGGCTTTGTTGGATTAACAGCGGCTTTTAATCGCGGTAAAGTAGAAGCAAGTTAAGGTGTTTGGCGAGCTCGTTATTAAAGGATTGCTGTGTAAAAAAACCCCCACGAAGGCCAAAATGCATTCGTGGGGGTGATAATGAATTTTGGCGAATTAAGCGTTGAGATTTAATTTCTCAGCCAACGCTTCTTTTGATATAGCGGTTTCTAATTGGAAGGATTGCTTGACGACATCTGTTGTGCCTCGAATCCCCATTTGAATGGCCATAACCATTAAGATGAGACCCATAACCTTAAGAATAATTTGGGTGCCTTGAGTACCTAAAACTTGGCGAACGCGCCGGCCGCAGATAAAGATGAGGTACATGCTGGCTGTAACAGCTGCCAATGCAAGCATAAGGGCAATGCGTTGGCCCCAGATGACTTCGCCCATGTCATTGAGATTGTCCCCCGCAGCGCTGATGACTAGGGAGATACACCCAGGTCCAAAAATAAGCGGTATACCCAGGGGTGTGATTGCAAATAGCATGGATTTGCGATGTGCGGCCTCAGGGTCTTCCCCTTCAACTACAGGGAGAGGATCCCCCCCGATAACGCCGGTTAGCATTTGATAACCCGCAATCGCCACGACGATGGCCCCGGCAATCCGGAAGGCTTCGAGGGATACGTCAAAAAAGGAGAGAATGGAGCTACCTAGGAAAATGAATAGGTAGGTGCCTACCAATGCTGTCATGGAGACTAAAAAAGCCGTCCGGCGCATCATGCTGGCTGGCATTAAAGCGGTGACACCCATGAATACTGGCAAGCTCCCAAGAATGTTGAACATACTGAAGAACTTAGCAAAGTTCATGTTGAATATCTCGATGCAATGGGGATCGAAGCTCATTTTAACCTTTTTTACGATTGTGAATAATGCGGAAAAGCTTTTGCAGGCTTTTACGGGGGAACAGAAGACTATAGAATCCTTCCTAGTGCAAGCCGAAACGCTAGTTGCTAAATTTCTTGACAAATGCGTGGGTGTTTTTACCTTACCTGCTTTCCGATTAAACAAGCGCCGATTTGGTTCGGCTTGCGGGCGCTTTCAAGAAATACCGCTAAAACGATAGGCTATTATTAACTTCAGCCATGTAGGCTAATA
>JANYEO010000168.1 GCA_025363025.1 Opitutia bacterium | reverse complement strand
ACTCAACTGAGCTGAGCCGTCAACAGAAGGAAGGTGTCAAATTGCTACAGCTTCCACAAAGACAATGTGCAACTGCACAGAAATAAAAAACGTGTTGAAAACGCAACTTACCTTATGAAACATGTGGGGCGATGGAGTCAGGGTTTAAATAATTCTTGCAAGTCAAAATAACACCTAAGCATCTTGTGGTGATAAAGAAAGAACTTGAGCACTTCTTCCTGATTTTTTTCAGTGTCCTCGGATTTCTCAGAAACGTATTTGGTCAGCAGAAAACTGGCGCGTCCAAATTGCAGGCTTCTCAGACAATTGTCAGCCTCATCTGGTCCAACTGACTCTGCCAAAAAGAAGCAGAAATCTTTGAGCAGCACCAGATGTGACACACTGCGGACGTTGGACATCAACATGTAGTTCACGTTTGCACCCACTGCGTATAGAAACTCAAAGACGTCTACACTTGACAAGGGGATCTCTGTAGCATGAAAAATAAATTTTGTGTCACTGAAGTAGCAATCAGGGCACAGGGGTACCAAAAACGGTCTAGTTTTGAAGACGGACTTGAGCTCCTTTACAAAAGCAAACACATTTTTCAGAGACAGCACTGCCAATTCTTTTTCCTCACTGCGATTGGAAATTATGAGAAATCCCTCTATTACTTTCATAAATAGATTCCTACTGAAAAAGTGCCGCATTTCAGCCTGAACTGGAGCTACTGAGCGAGCTCCCAGCAACGACAGCTCCCATCGCAGCAAGTAGTACGTATAGGACACCTACCCGCTCTCTCCCGAATCGAAGCAACAACAACACAGCAGAACAACACAACGCGCGGGGGTGTCAGATACCCTCGCGCGGGGGTGACAGACTGGGGCGCGCGGTACACAGTAGAGCGCGTGGGGGGTGGCGTGCGCTGTCTGGCACCCCCGCGCGCATGGAGCTTCGCGCGCGGCCGCAAGGGTGAGGGGTGTCACGCGCATGACGTCGTCTCGCGGCGACATCTGGCGACGTATGCGCGCGTAACCTTTCCTCGTAGATGGAGGAAGTTGACCTGTCGCGAGCGCGCTCGCAGCTTGGGGTCCAGGTTGGAAACGCCGGCGATGGCGTAGGCGGCGTTCACCTGAGCGGAGCGATAGGTTCGCTGCTGTGGGTGATGGGATCTCTGGCGGGAGCGGCTGACCTCATGCCGCCAGCACCAACGGGCGGGCCTTTCTGTAACGGGTCGAACCTTGTCTTGGTGGCTGGTTTTGGGGGGATGGGTTCACTTTTCTCCCGGGAGTCAGCGGAGGAGGAGAGTCAGCTATGGTTCGACCGCCGACCTTCTTGTGTTTTTTAAAATGATAGGCCGCCGAGTGCGCCCAGGTAAGTTCGAAGGACGCGCGGGAATAATTTAAGAGATGCATTACTTTTCATTTGCCCTTACAGGAATGGCGCGAGCTCGCAGCCAGCGTCAATCATCTTCTGGAAGAGCCCCTCTACCGGAAGGAGGAAGTTCTACGACTTCCAGCCGACATCGCCGTTCCACGTCGGGCGGATCCCCGCTGGGAGATTGTTCCTGAACTCGGCCAGGAGGACGAGGTTCTACGTCGTGCGTGGGGGGGATGAGGAGGAGACGGTACTGGAACTGCTACTGTGAGGCGCGTTCATCGCCGTAGACGCCAAAAAGACGGTCAGGGGCAAGAATATTTCTGTAGTAGTGTGTAATAGCTACGCCTTGTAAAGAGCGGGGGTTACCATTGCCGTGATCAAGTTGGGAAGCTGTTCGCAGCTCGTTCACGTGAAAAGACAGGCTTGGTCGATGAGGCCGCCTCACAGTAGTTGATCCAATATAATTTCCTGCCGGCGTTACGAGCCGTGTAGGAAGGATCTGCGCCTTTAAAATTAGCCGGTGCTCAAAATTCCGAGCTTTCAAATCGAAAGGCCCCTTCATGGAGTAGAATTGACCCAAGTTGTTGCAGTACCTCTCCGCGCAATTATTCACCTTTTGGAGAAGATCTGGAAAGATCGTTTTGGGGGGTTCAGACCCCCGCAAGGGGTATTTTACCCAATCTCAAGAGTTTTGTATCGGTTGGTGGTGACTAGCGACTGCGAAAAAGGACCTCCCCGCGCAATTATTCACCTTTTGCAGAAGATCTGAAAATATCGTTTTTGGGTTCAGGCTGAAAAATATACGTGATTGGAATGGGGGCAGCTGCATTTCTTTACTTTCTTTGTGTCCGCCGACTCCCTGCTGCTGCGTCAACAGCGATAAAGATCTCCCAACGATCGCTATTGAAAAAGTAGGTAGGAGGAGGATGGAGGAGGGAGAGTACAAAGGTCTCGTAATCCCTTTGTCGGTTCTGCTGGCCAATGGGAGCGTGGCGTCGACCTGACAGGATTGGTCCTTGGCGGCAGGGTAATGGAGCTAAGCTGTGACGGGAAAGCCAATAAAATTCATACTAAATCTGAGACTTAATCGTAGGGGGAGTCGTAAAGTTTCAGGGATGGGGGAGGGAGGGGAGCGGTTACAGTTTGGATTGCATACCCTAAGAGAGATGTCGGCTTCGGTTGCTACTCAGACCACCTTGCCGTTGGTGAGTCTTTGACTCTTTGACTCTTTGACTCTTTGACTCTTTGACTCTTTGACTCTCCACCTCGAATTTTTCCTCCTTGACTTTTTTTACAGTCTCCCCGGTTTCACCAGCGCGGCGTGTTGGAGGACGACGACGTTCGTTTTTTTGTAGAGATATTAATTATCTTGGGATCGGCCATGTATTTGTACTTGGCCGTCTACGCTCTTTCCGCGCACTACGATTCGGTTTTGGAAGGAATGCGTGGATGCTCGAGACCGTGAATAAAAAAATGGCGAGTCAACATTTTTGCGTCGTTAGTGATTTTGACCGCG
>JANYEO010000158.1 GCA_025363025.1 Opitutia bacterium | reverse complement strand
ACTCAAGAAGAAAATAAAGCCCCTCGGGAGCCTCGTGCTGAAAGAGCCCATAGCGATAGGCCTCGCACCGCCGACCGCACAGCCGACCGCACAGCCGACCGCCCTACCCGGCCCGCTCGGGAACAAGGCCATTACAATCATATAGAAGAAGGGGCAGAGCCTGAGCATTTATCAAAACCCGCGCACGAACAACCCCGGAATAATTACCGGGAACGCACCCCACGTCCCACTTCAGATGGCCCACGCAGCCATCATGGCCGCTCTTCAGAGTCTGCGCACACGCGTCCACATGAAGCCTCTCCTAGGAATGCAGCTTCTGATCGGCGCTCTAGCCCAAAGCCACCGATTACTCCAGCAACTTATCGGCCTATGTCTCTACCTGCGGACACCCTGTGGAACCGTTTCAAAGACTTTGTAGGATCTGTCATCGGTTCCAAAGAAGCCTCCGCAAGCAATTCAGATAAGAACCGGGAGCCTCATGCCCCCCGCCAACCTTATACACCCCGTAACCCTTCAGACCGCAAAGCCCCTGGCAGCGGAGATCGTCCTTACCGCCGCAGTGGTGGAGGAGGAGGCAGCAGCAACCGTGGACGTGGCGGCGAAGGCCACTCCCGCTCCCGTTAATTATCCATAAACGATACGCAGCCGTACCATGGACGTCATTCGAGTTCGCGGAAATCGCAAGCTTCAAGGCACAGTTAAGATCAGTGGGGCCAAAAATGCGGCCCTACCCATCTTTGCCGCTACGCTCTTAACCGACGAGCCCTGTGTTTTAGAAAATATTCCCGATCTCAGTGATGCCCGCTTCATGGCGGACATCTTACGTCACATGGGCGCCTCTGTAGAGTCCCCAGAGCCCGGCACCTGGCGTATAGAGGCCAAAAACCTCCATACACGCGCCCCGTACGAGCTTGTTCGAAAGATGCGGGCTTCTGTCTGTTTACTAGGCCCTCTCGTGGCCCGGCTAAAACGGGCAGAAGTCTCACTCCCCGGCGGTTGCGTCTTTGGCCCTCGGCCGATCGATCTTCATTTAAAGGGACTCGCACGCCTCGGCTGCGACATCTCTATGGAGGCCGGCTACGTGCATATTGATGCTAAAAATGCCAAAGGCGCCCACGTCTTCCTAGGTGGGCGGCACGGTAGCACCGTCTTGGGTACTGCAAATTTGCTTATGGCAGCCACTTTGACCCCCGGCACCACTCATATCGAAAGCGCCGCTTGCGAACCCGAAGTGACGGATTTAGCTGAAATGCTCGTCAAAATGGGGGCCCATATTAGCGGTATCGGCAGCCCGTCCCTTCATATCGAAGGCGTGGACAAACTCTATGGCTGTCACCACCGCATCATTGCAGACCGGATAGAAGCCGGTACGTATTTAATCGCTGGCGCCATAACAGGGGGAGATGTAACGGTTAACGATATCGAAATTCGCCACTTAGGCGCCCTTATCGATAAATTAGAAGAAATGGGCCTATGCATCACCACCCCAACGCCTCGCTCTATCAGGATTACCCCGGACGGCCCACTCAAGGCGATTGACCTCACGACCCTCCCTCACCCTGGCTTCCCTACAGATTTACAGGCTCAAATGTGTGCTCTCTTATCCCTCGTCCCTGGGTTAAGCATTATTACAGAGCGCATTTACCCAAGCCGCTTCATGCATGTGCCCGAGCTCCAACGCATGGGCGCCAATATCGCCATCGAAGGCCCCAGCGCCATCATTACCGGTCAAAAACGCCTCTCTGGGGCGCCCGTTATGGCTTCGGACTTGCGGGCCAGTGTTGCCTTAATCTTAGCCGGCTTAGCCGCTGAAGGCGATACATGGGTTCAACGCATTTATCATTTAGACCGCGGCTACGAGAAATTAGATCAAAAATTTGCCGCTTTAGGCGCCGATATAGCCCGCTTGCCTGCAAGTGCCATGCCGGTGGAAGGTGAAGAACCCGAGGGCCCTTTAGAGGCCACCCCTCGCAATCTTCCTGCAATCGACCATAACTTGGCTACCGTCGCCTCTAATAATTAACTCTCTCTATGGCCGGGCCGAAAATAGCGTTTAATGAAGAGAAGGGCCTCCTAAAGCTCCCTGCTGACCGAGGGGTCCCACTGCTGAATCATACCTTAGCCGAGCCACGCTTACCGGTAGAAGCCGCCCTCCGCCCCCCTTCTTTTGCAGACTTTACCGGCCAACGCAAAACCATCGAACGCCTAAACGTCATGGTCGGGGCAGCACGGTCCCGCGGGGAAGCCTTAAGCCATATTCTGTTTAGCGGCCCTCCAGGACTCGGGAAAACGACTCTCGCCTTAATTTTAGGTACGGAAATGGGACGCCAAGTACGGATTACTTCTGGCCCCGTTATCGAACGCCCGAGCGATCTTGCCGGCCTTCTGACGAACCTTCAAGAAGGGGACATCCTCTTTATTGACGAAATTCACCGCATCTCCAAAACGGTAGAAGAATACCTCTACTCCGCCATGGAGGATTTTAGACTCGATATCATTATCGACCAAGGTCCGAATGCCCGGAGTGTCAGCCTCCCCTTAAACCGTTTTACCTTAGTCGGGGCCACCACCCGTACAGGCCTTCTTACCGCCCCCCTCAGGAGCCGCTTTACCCTACAAACCCGGCTAGATTATTATACAGCTACAGATTTAACGCAAATCATCATCCGTAGCTGCCAACTCCTCGAAATCCCCTTCGAAACAGCCGGGGCAGAAGAGATCGCTCGCCGTGCCCGGGGTACCCCCCGCATCGCCAACAACCTCATTCACTTTGTGAGAGATTTTGCTAGCCAACGCGCCGATGGCATTATTACTCAGGCCGTAGCCGCTGCCGCTCTAGAGCTTTTAGAAATTGACCAAAACGGGCTAGACGAGATGGACAAACGCATCTTACGCCTCCTGGCCGAGGCTTATAACGGCGGCCCAGTAGGCCTAGGCACTATTGCTATAGCTGTAGGGGAAGACGAACATACGCTGGAAGAAGTACACGAGCCCTTCCTTATTCAAGAAGGCTACCTCCAACGGACCGCTCAAGGTCGGATACTCACCCCCAAGGCCTTTGCGCTACTTTAAAGAGCGCTGTATAATAGCTTTTTAAACAAAACGCGGAGGATTTCAATTTTTAAACTCTCGGAATTATTTAGAGGCCGATTGAAGAATGTTTTAATTTTGAGGAATTTGTAGGACGGAGTGACGAGTGTGCATTCCCCATGGTAAGGCGATGCCAGTCGACTTACCATGGGGGGAGGCAGTGATGACATGCATCGAAGTTTGATAAACTGAATATAAAATAGATCAACATGGGCTCTCTTTTGTGTGCACTCGAGAAGCGATACCGACCAAAAACTCAAAAGAAAGGCATTCTTCAGCGGCCTTTTACTTTAAGCACTTCCCCCACCAAATACATAGAACCCGTTACAATAAGTACATCCTCCCTTGTTCCCCATGTGCAAACCCCCGGCCGTGGGAATATTTCCTGTAAATTAACCGCCTGTACCATTCCTGAAAAATCAGCCGGCACACACGTGCGCAGTTCCTCCACCGTAATCGATCGCAAATCATTAGCCTGTGCCAACAAAAAAGCCTGGGCATAAGGCATAAGGCATTTAATAACTACGCGCGCACGCGCGAGGCTCGTGAAGCCCAGTAAAATAGTCGGTTTTTTCCCCACAAAGAGGCAGCTGTCAGAATGCTTTGATTTTGAGGAATTTGTAGGACTGAGCGACGAGTGTACATACGGTACTCGAGGAGCAACAACCGACCAAAAACTCAAAAGAAAAGTATTCTCCAACTGCTGGGCCAATGCCTGGGCCCCTTCCTCATTATGGGCTCCATCTAAAATAAGCCGCGGGCCTTCAGTTAAAGCTATTTCCTGCCAGCGCCCGGGCCAATCAACCGTCCGGAGGCCCTGTTCTATCGCATTTTTTTCAACAGGAAGCCAGTGTTGCAAAGCCTCCACCACTGTCACGGCAAGCCCCGCATTAACGCGTTGATGAACCCCCAGAAGCCGGCTCATCGGGTAATGCTGTATATCCAGCCCAAAAACATCACTCACCCGCGTCACATTTACTCCAAGCTTCTCAGCTGCTGCCATCATCACCGCTTCAGCCTCTACGGGCAACTGGCCTAAAAAAACCGGCACCCCCGCTTTAAAAATACCCGCTTTTTCCTGGGCAATCGCCGCAAGTGTTTCGCCTAAAATCGCCTCATGATCGTGGCTTATCGTCGTAATAACCGTTGCCAGCGGACTTGGCAAAATATTCGTCGCATCCAACCGCCCCCCTAGTCCCGTTTCGACCACAGCCATATCAATGGCTTCCTCGGCAAAATGCCAAAAAGCAAGCGCGGTCATCGCTTCAAAAAAAGTCGGCCACTCACTTGCAGGCCACTCTTTTAAAATAGCCTCTAAAATCCCTACCCCCTTAGCCAAGCATTCAGCAGAGATTAACTCACGGTTCACCTGTATGCGTTCCTCTAGCCTCACCAAATGGGGGGAAGTATAAAGCCCTGTTTTATAACCGGCTGCACGGTAAATAGCCTCTAAATGAGCTGCGGTCGAGCCCTTCCCATTTGTCCCCGCAATATGGATAGCCGGGAAACGCGCCTCAGGCCCACCCAAAGCCGTCATCAACCGCCGCATCCGGGCCAAATCATACAACACCCCCTCTTGCGAATGGGTAAGCCTCATTAAAAAATCACGCACAGGCGACTGGTTACAGCCTACCCTTCTTTTAAGTTCTTGGTCGGTTGTCACTCCTCTGATCACAAGCGTGGAAATTGTTATCCATCAAACCGTTGTCTAATGCTTTATAAAATAAAATACAGAAGATTTCTATTTTTAATTTTTAAGATCATAAAAAAGTCGCTGTCAGAATGCCTTAATTTTGAGGAATTTGTAGGACGGAGCGACCGAGTGTGCTAAGGCACTCGAGGAGTGACAACCGACCAAAAACTCAAAAGAAAGGTATTATGCAGCGACCTCTCGATAGAGGGCTTTTAATAGGGAAGTAAGCCTCACCTTCAAATCCTTACGGTGCACCACTTGGTCTACCAAGCCCCGCTCTAAAAGAAACTCTGCCGTCTGAAAGCCTTCAGGTAAATCTTGCTGCGTGCCTTCTTTAATAACGCGGCGGCCTGCAAAACCAATCATAGCGCCTGGCTCCGCCAAAATAACATCACCCAGGGAAGCAAAACTCGCCATCACCCCTCCCATCGTTGGATTAGTTAAAATCGAAATATAAGGCAACTTCGCCTGGGCTAACCGTGCCAGGGCCGCGCTCGTCTTGGCCATTTGCAAAAGGCTCAAAACACCCTCATACATCCGCGCCCCTCCAGAAGCGGAGACGATGATCAAAGGGATGTGCAGCTGGGTCGCCCGTTCAATTGCCCGGGTAATCTTCTCCCCCACGACAGAGCCCATGCTAGCCCCAAGAAAGCGAAAATCCATTACCGCCAAGCTTATCATCTGCCCACTTAGCTTCCCCGTTCCACATACCACTGCATCGCTGAGGCCTGTTTGCTGGATGTACTGCTCGATCTTCGCAATATAGGAAGAAGGCCCCTGAAAATTGAGCGGGTCAACAGACGTCATGCCCGCGTCACATTCCTCAAAAGTCTCATCATCAATGAGGCTACGCACCCGTGCATAGGCATCGAGCGCAAAGTGGTAACCACTTTTGGGCACCACCATCAAGGTTTGCTCCAGCTCCCGGTTATAAACCATCTCGCCACTCATGGGGCACTTTGTCCAAAGACCCGCGGGAATATCTTTCTTTTTAACCTGAACGGTTGAATATTTGGGTTTACTAAAGAGCATGGTAATAAAAATGATTTAACCGTGGGCCAATGTTAATACTTGGATACGCTCCGCCCCTGCGTGGTAGAGCACCTTCGCACAAGCATTTAATGTAGCCCCTGTTGTATAGACGTCGTCGATCACGGTGTAAAGAAGGGCGGGATTTAAAGCGACTTTTGGACGAATGGCAAAGGCATTTTTAACATTCTTTAGACGCTCCGCTCGAGATAGCTCTGTTTGAGACTGAGTTGAATAACGCCTTATCAATACCTCCTCTACCCGGGCCCCCGGTACCCCCTTGGCCCAGGCCCGGGCAATTAATAAGCTTTGGTTATACCCCCGCTTGCTTTCACGGGTTTTATGCAGGGGAACCGGGACTAAAATAGAATTTTCTAAATACCCTTTCATCTCAGGCAAAACAGTCACTATTTTCAATAAATCCGGCACTAAGTGCCTACCTGGCAGGTACTTAATCCCATGAACCCACTCTCGAGCCAAGCCTTCAAAACGAAATATCGTCTTCCCTTGGGCAAAAGCTGGCTTTAAGTCTATACACCCTGGGCACTGGCGAGGCCCCGCAACGTCCCCCTCAAAAGGCGCCCCACAATGGCTACAAGCAGGTCCGCTTACCCAAGGCAAAGTTTGCACACAAGCCTCACACGCATAACGCCAGGGAGACTGCACGGTTAAACGCACCTCACAGCCCAAACAATAGCGGGGATAAACAAAGTCTAAAAGCTGTCGCCCGATCATACGCCCATTCATAAGGTCAATAAATTTACAATTTTTACTTTATTTAACTCGCCAATGCCCCTTCATTTAAAATAATATCCCCCTATCATAAAAATAGCTACCGCATTTCTAGTTAACCATGAAATCTCTCAACTCAGTCCACAATACGCAAAACCCCGCCTCCCCCTTCGAAGAAAAAGGCATGCCCACGCGGCTAGTTGCAGGGGTCGCCCATGATTTTAAAAACCTCTTAAGCGCAGTTTTAGGAAACTTGAATCTAGCTGAACACTCGATCGAAGACTTAGAAAAACTACCAAGCCTCCTGGCCTCTGCCACCAAAGCGGCAGAAAAAGCTCAAGCCCTGGCCGAATCATTGCTTATGTACGCCACCCATGGGGTTGTAATCGATGCCCCCTCAGCAGATGTCGCGGCTTTAATCAAAGACACGGCCCAGTTCACTTTAGCCGGTACCGGAGCCGCTCTAGAACTAACCATTCCTGCATCTCTCGGCCAAATCACCCTAGGCAGCGTTGCCTTTACACAAGTCCTCCAAAATCTTTTAGTCAATGCCCTGCAAGCGATGAACGGCCAAGGCCTTATCACCCTCGAAGCAGCCTCAACTCATAACCCAAACAACCTTTCTCCTGATCCTTACCTCCAGCTTACGATTACAGATACCGGCCCCGGTATCGAAGCCTCGCAACTCCCCCATCTTTTCGAATCCGGCTTTACCACAAAAAAAACAGGCCATGGCCTCGGGCTCGCTCAAGTCAAAGCACTCATCGAAGACCAAGGCGGGCATATTGAAGCCTCTTCTCAGCCCGGCAAAGGCGCGACCTTTACGCTATACCTGCCTTTGGCCCCGCTAAAACCAAATACCCAGATCACCCAAAAAGCTCTGGAAATCCGAAAAAACAGAGGCCGCATCCTCGTGCTCGATGACGATATTTTACTCCGCGAACTTGCCGGAGAAATGCTAAACGCACTGGGCTACGAAGCCGAGACAGTCGGCAAAGGAGAAGACGCCCTCAGTCGCTACCAAGAAGCCCGCGAAACAGGGGCCCCTTTTTCATCTGTTATCCTCGATCTTTCCGTCCCGGGGGCATTAGATGGCAAAGCCGTGCTCGACCGCTTGAAAGCCTATGATCCTAAGGTCAACGCCATCTTAAGTACAGGCCACACTCATAACCCCCTGGTTAAGGCCTTTCAAAAAAATGGTTTTTCGGGCTGTGTTTTAAAACCTTATAAGTTAGATGACCTTAGCCAGGCTTTAAACCCGCACACTTCTACAAACAACGCTATCTCCTCGTAAAGGGGCTTAATTTTTGCTTGGGTGCAGTTCGTTATGCTCAAACTCCTCTGTACCTGCCTACTCTTCGCTTTTCTTACGGGGTGCCAAAATCAACCCACCCCAGGCCCCGGAGGCACCGCTTATGGGCCCCTGGGTTTTATTAAACAGGAAAAAGGCACCTACCTTACCCCTCCCCCCACAGCGATTGACCTCAATCTTAAACCTCTCGGTGCCCTCCAACAAGCCCAACCGCAAGGAGACCGCACCTACATAGGCTGGGGGTTATGTGCCATTCGGAACGACTAACTAAAATCATTGGAGAAGGCCTAGCTTTTAAGGTTTCAAATTTTAAGATACAACAAAGAGGCTTCGACACAATGAGACCACAGGCAGAATGCTTTGATTTTGAGAAATTTGTAGGACGGAGTGACGAGTGTACATGCGGTACTCGAGGAGCGACAACCGACCAAAAACTCATAAAGCATGCATTATGCAGCGGTCTCGTCAACATAGGGCTTAATTTACAACAAAAAGCCGCCTCACAGCCCGAAGCCTTGGCCTTAAGGCAGCCCCTACGTAACTGGCACGGGCAGTTAAGCTATAAAGACTTCAGCTTCTCTCAGCTCGAGCACCTAACCGAAGCTGCAAGCGCCTCTTACAATACCCAAGGGCTAAAGGCCGGCATGCGGGTCCTCGTCTTTCTCCCCATGGGGCTCCCCCTTATGGCGAGCTTATTTGCCCTCCTACGCTTAGGCGCTATTCCTATCCTGCTAGATCCCGGTCTTGGCTGTAAAAAACTTCTCGCAGCCGCCTCTCACAGTAAACCCGACGCCCTTCTCGGCACGTCCATAAGCCTCCTTTTTTGCCGTTTTTTTCCAAAATCATTGGGTAGCCTAAAGCTCAAAATACGGGCTATCAATTCCGCCCCTCATACCCTCGCTTTATCACCTCCCCCTATTTTTGAGGCAAAAGCAAACGACCTTGCAGCCATTCTTTTTACCTCGGGCTCAACAGGCTCCCCTAAGGGCGTCCATTACACACATGGGATGTTTCAGGCTCAGCTTCAGTTATTAAAAGAAGCCTATGGCCTCGTGCCAGGCGGGGTCGACTACCCTCTGTTGGCCATCTTTGCCTTCTTTAACCCGGCCCTAGGCATCACCACTGTTTTACCCGAGCTCAACCCAAAGCAG
>JANYEO010000148.1 GCA_025363025.1 Opitutia bacterium | reverse complement strand
GATTAAGGATAAAATTACTGGATTCCCTCATTTGCATGATGCTTTAAAACACTTCTTTTGCTTGCGCTAATTCAACTAGATTTACTATAGAGCCTAA
Source organism: Opitutia bacterium (assembly GCA_025363025.1). Taxonomy (GTDB): domain Bacteria; phylum Verrucomicrobiota; class Verrucomicrobiia; order Opitutales; family JANYEO01; genus JANYEO01. The sequence continues at coordinate 8,752 of JANYEO010000148.1, read as the reverse complement.
GGGATCTACAATGCCGTCTTCGATGACGCGGAGTAATTTGGCTTGGATCTTCAGTGGGAGTTCTCCTAATTCGTCCAAGAAGAGCGTGCCGCCGTGAGCTTGGGTGAATTTGCCTGCTTGGTTATGAATGGCTCCGGTAAAGGCCCCCTTCATGTGGCCAAATAAAATGCTTTCGGCTAAGCTTTCTGGAAGGGCAGCGCAATTGACTGTGATGAATGGCTTGTCTGCACGTTCGCTCATAGCATGAACGAAGCGAGCAAAAGCGTCTTTGCCGGTACCTGTTTCGCCTAAAATTAAGATAGAGGTATCGTGTGCGGCGAGAGCGGCTGCAGTTTCTAAAGCTTCCCTAAAGAGGGGGTGTTGGCCTTCGAGCCCACAGGCTTGGGCGATATCATCGATAAAAGCGCCCTCCGCCATGGCGATTTGCGGCAGGTATAGGCAACCCGCGGGAAGAGGTGGCAAGTTGACAATGCTAGGGCCTGGATTTAATGGATTTAAAATAGTGCCTTGCAGGTACCCCGAAGCGAAGAGGAAGATGCTGGCTACATGCCATGTAGGATCTGCTGTGCTGGGGAGTAAATACAGATTTGTGGTCCTTTGCCACTGTTTGAGCGCTTCTTGAAGGGCTGTGAGGGCGCTTGTATAGTTAAGGGTGCCCTTTGGTTTTAAATAAAGGACGTGAACTACAGTATCAGGCTTTTCTGCCCTCACCATATGTTCTACCTGAGGGGTTTGTGCTAGGTTTTCAGGGGTAGCCAGAAGGATGACTTCCCTAAACGAGTGGTTGCGCAGAGCGCTGAGAATGGGGCCTGCTTTAGAAAGCCCATCAACTAGTGTGGGAGGGCAAGGATCATCTGGGCTAATATAGGCAATTAAAATGGACATAGGGGCTTAAGTTTGGGTTGTAATATTTAAACTCAAGTTGCGAAAAAGCAGTTTTTTTGAGTGCGGCGGGAGTCCGCTTATGCGATTTGTTGTTAAATATATTACGTTCTTAATCAAGGTGTTATAATTCTTATAGGCTTTAATGAGATGAGTTCAAGATAAATGGCACGATGATTGCATTAAGTAGGTATAATTAAAAAAACAAGTATATCGGGCTGCGATTATTACTTACAGAATGCACATTGAAAAACACATCTTGGTTGTACAGTCAGAAAACCTATTACGAGCTGCATTAGTGAAGTGGTTGCAGCATGAAGGATATGAAACTGCAGAAGCTTTATCGGGTAGAGTAGCGATGGAGGAGGCCGTTCGAGAGCCCATTCAATTGATTATTTGCGAACACCTTGTGTGTGAAAGTGATGGCTTTGATTTCTTAGGGGCTTTGCAAGCAGATGAGAAGGCACGACGTATACCGGTTTTAGTCTTAAATATATGGCTGGGCGATATGAGCCGGTATGGGGTGGGTGAAGCAAGTGCGGAGGGTTGGCTTAATAAGCCAGCGGTGCGCCGTATCATGAAAAAAGCAATTTTAAGGCAAATAGATTTGCCGTATAAAGAGCACAGCGAAGTGATGGTTATGAGTAATACGGCGGGAGGGGGGGCACGCCTCCAAGCCTGGATATTTGATGGGCTAGTGCGGCAAGCTAAGATGCGGGCTTCCCTTGAGGAAAATAATTGTGCAAATGTGGAAAATGCGCATCCGGAAGCTGTGTTGGAGACTTTATCATCATTATCCCCGTTATCTCTTATAAAAGAGACAGCAGTGGATGATTTATTACTTTCCGGTAGGGGTGAGGGAACGTTTCCCTTGGCCAAGGCAGCAATCCCTGCCGGTTCTATTTTTAAACGAGATAAGGTGGTGAACGATATACAAGCGCATCAAAAGCGCTTAAAAAATGGTTTTTATTGTAAGCGCTTGGACTTACTGAGACGGCAGAGTAGTCGTAGTCGTACCTTTGAGAACTTGATGCCCAGTTTAATGAGTACGGCTAATCGAATTGCGGAAGTTTATCATCGCAAAGAGGACTTATCTATTTCAGCCGAGGATGGCTTGTATTTGATGAATGATCATCATTTCGAGCGCTTAGTGGAGGAGTTAGTTGATAATGCTTTTAAATATTCTAAAGCTGGGGATGCCGTAGAGGTGGCTTGGTATGTGCAAGATAGTGGGGCATTTTTAGTTGCTCGGAATGAAGGTACTGGTGGGGCTCCTGATGATTTAATAAAATTGCAGTTGGCACTTAGAGAAAATATTCCTGCTGATCATTGTAATCAATGGGGGTTACGTATTGCGGGTAAGATTGCTGGGTTATATGGGGGAAATATTGCGATTGGGAGTAGTCACCCCAATGAGTGGTCCGTTAAAGTATTTTTCCCGAATATGGCTGAAACAGATTTTGAGCATTGCAAAGCGGCTGTTACAGGGACGCCGTTTCTGCAATAGGAATTTTTTAAGAAAGGGGCTATTAGTAATGCGTTAAGCTGAGGGTTAGGGTGTTTATGATGTTGTACCAGAAAAACAGCAGCAGCAGAGGCGTTGGAAGAGTGATGGGCGGCTTTCCAGAGATAGGCTTTGTGTGCGAGGTGAGTTTATGTCTTGATGAGTCCTAAAGACACGTAGCATTATTTCATCAGGTGAGTCAGTTGCTTCATGAGCTGAGCCAGTGGGAGTTAGCTGAACTGGATCAGGTGGAGTTTTTGGATGGTCAGTAGAGATAGGCGAGGTTTCTGGCTCGTCAGGCTCTACTCTTTCTTCATCTCCTGCGGCGAAAGAGGAGATAGTTGGAAGCAGGGCTATACAACTCACTAGAAGGAATAATTTTTTGAAGTTCATAAAGAGCCTTTGATGTATGGAGAATAAGTAAATATTAGACTGCATAAGAAGTGTAGGGGAATGTATGAATTTTTTAAATGACTGCAATAATTTTTTAGAGCCTAAGCTTGTCCATTTGTTAGAAAAAATTTAAGGTGAGCCACTATGAAAGCTAGGCCTTGTATAATTGATACGGATGGAGGGGTAGATGATGCTTTGGCGCTTTTGCTTGCCTTAAGCTCCCCTGAGCTGGAGGTGAAGGCTATTACCGTGGTAGCAGGGAATACGGATGTTGTTCAGGCGGTTAAGAATGTTTACCGTTTATTGAAGCTTGTAAGTCGTGAAGATATATTGGTGGGGATAGGGGCTGCTCGACCTTTAAAACGAGCGTTGCATGTTGGAAAAAGCATCCATGGAGCGGATGGGCTGGGGGAGTTGGACCAATACTATGATGGGAGCCAGTTACGTTATAAAGATGTGATGGTCCCCTCTAATTTGCCCGAGGCCACAGGGGTGCTTGTGTCGATGGCAAAGGAATATGGGGCAAGGCTTACTTTAGTAACCTTGGGGCCTTTAACAAATATTGCATTGGCCTGCCAGGAGGCACCTGAGTGTATGCGGTGTATGGGTGAAATGATTATTATGGGAGGCGCTATTCGGGTGCCCGGTAATATGACGGCTGTGGCAGAGTTTAATATATGGGCAGACCCAGAGGCTGCGGCTATTGTTTTTGAAACAATCAAGCACCCTTTGTTAGTAGGGCTTGATGTAACGAGTGAGGTGATTATGAGTGCCGAGCGTGTGTATGAATTATTGCGATTGCACCCATCGGCTATTGCTCAATTTGTTGTCGATTGTACGGCTTTTTATGCGGAGTTTTACCGGGAGGCAGATAACATAGGGGGCTTTCCCTTGCATGACCCTTTAGCGATGGGGGTTGCGATTAACCGGCAGTTTGTAAGGCTAGAGCGTTTGCATGTGGATATTGAGACTGAAGGCAAATGGACTGCTGGGGCTACGGTTGGCGATACGCGCAGAAGAAGAGATAGAGATGAAAGTGGGCTGAATGTTGATGTGGCGGTAGCGGTAGAGGCGGAGGCTTTTAAAAGCTTTTTTGAATCACGTGTTTGGAATTTTTAAGCATATAGAACGATGACATCCCCTTATCTTTATGTATTAACGGGCCCGACTGCGGTAGGAAAGACAGAGCTGGGGCTTGTATGGGCAGAAGCAAATGGGGCGGAGATTCTTTATTGTGACTCGACCGCTCTCTACCAAGGGATGGATGTTGGGACGGCCAAACCCACAAAAGCAGAACAAGCGCGGGTGCCCCACCATGGGCTTGATTGCGTGCCCGTTGGGGGTAAGTTTACGATTAAAGATTATGTGGCACTTGCTTTACAAGTGGTTAAAGCTGTAGCGGCCAAGGGCAAGCCGCTATTGATAACAGGAGGGAGTGGTTTTTATTTAAAAACATTTTTTGCCCCGGTATTAGATGCGGTTGAGGTGCCGGATGAGGTGAGTATGCGAGTTAAGCAAATAGGCGAAACAGAAGGCCTGAAGGGATGGTTACGCCTGCTTAAAGAAAAAAGCCCAGAGGGATTTGGGAGATTAGACATCCATAACCCTAGACGGGTAAGTAAAGCGCTAGAACGAGTACTTACAACGGGGAAAAGCCTTCCGGTACTCGAGGCTGAGTGGGATTTAGTAAAATCGCCTTTTGAGGGGTATATTAAAAGAGTATGCTTGCTGGAACGTAGTGCAGAGGTTTTAAAAGCACGCATAGCAGCCCGAGCTAAAGCTATGATGGAGGCAGGCCTTATTAAGGAAGTGGAGTATTTAATAACCCAAGGGCTCTTAGAAAATGTGGTAGCGTGTAATACGATTGGGTACCGGGAAACAATTGCTTTTCTTAAAGGGGAGATTACGACAAAAGAGGCGTTAGAGGCGTTGATTATTAAAAATACAACCCAGCTGTTGAAAAAACAACGTACGTTTTTCCGCAACCAGATACCGGTTGATTATACAATGAATTTGGATGACCCTTTAAAAGGGGAGGTCAGAGGGAATGAATTGTTCCCAGTTGCGGACTTGGAGGCCTAGACGGTGTAGGCATAGGGCGAGGACAAGGGCAGTTGTATTTGGGTCTGTTAGTCTAAAAATAGAGAGGCTGCCCGCAAACCCTATTGCTTGAATATGTGTTATAGCGCCCCTGATTTGATTTCTGAAAAGTTGTGTTAAGTAACTTGTCGTTCCGAGCTCTGGGTGAGCCCCTGTCAAGAGATATTGCCCTTGTCCGTATTGGCCAATAATGAGTGCCGGATTATTCGGGCGTTCTGGAGCCTGGTTTTCTACTAACTCAGCAATGGGGGGGTGCAAGGGGCTGGCATAATTAAGGCAGGTAGTGCACGTGTTGGTATTCGGTGAACTAATTGCCCTGGGAGTTGAATTTTTAAGGTGTAGCGAGGGAACGAATAGGCAGCCGCCATTCCAGTAAAGATGGAGTGATTCGGGAAGGGTTGCGACGATTTCTGTTATATCTGCTTGATCAGGGGCTATCCAATTAAATACGGGCGCAGATGCGCTTTGACCACTGGATTCTGAGTTATAAGTGGTAATAGCGGGACCATAAGCTATGCCATCAAAGAGAAATGTGTCATTCGGATGATGGACTTCGAGTAATTGCCCGTTGGGTAGGGTATAAATAATAGTGCGAGCCATGAGGGCGCCACCCGCGCAGGCCCCTGCAAAGCGTCCGCCGGCTGCTACGTAGTGTGCGATATTCCTAAGGCCAGTTTCGCCAAGTGCGGCAGCATAAGCGCTAGAGCCTGTACCCCCGGGGATGAATATGAGGGCAATATCACTAGGGTCGAGGGGTTCATTTTGTAAGGTGGCTGCATCAATGCGTTCGATAGTATAAGTTTGCTCTAATAACGTAGATTCTAAGCCATTGATGGTGCCTTCGACAAGAGATAGATCTGTCCCTTCTCCGCTATAAACCAAGATACGCGTGGGAAGTGCAAAGGAAAGAGGAGTGCACAAAAGGCTTAAAGCTATGAGTGACCTGCGAGCTATGTATGATAAAAAAAGCTTCATGATATGATGAAGGGTGCGGTTTTTAAAAAGAATGTGTTATTGAAATTTTAGGTTAAAATGCTTTTGTGCTAAGCCCTAGACGTTTGCATAAGAGGGCCATGAAGGCTAGGCGATCGGTGTTGGTAGCTTCTAGAGTTGGCAGCATTTCTCCGATATGAGGATCTCGCGTAACCCAGTATGAAGCTTTTAGGAAAGCGGTGGGCATTTCTGGATGGCAGCCAAGGAGGATAGCTTTGCCGGCTTCGTAGGACGTTTCAATAACCGCGGGTGCCCCTTCAGTTAAGAGGCTAAGACCAATAGCGGCATAGGCTTTATCTTCTGGGAAATTAAGAGGGTGATTGGTGTAATAACCAAGGAGGGTGGTGTTATGCGTATGGATGGCATTAATAAATGTACCGCCGCCATTGTAAAAAAACTGCAACGTTTTCCCGGGGGCTTCAGATTCGTCGGTTAATAGTACGTTAGCAATGCGAGCACCGGCAGTTGATGCATAGTCGTATGGGGCGAGGACAGGACCATAGAGTGTGCCTTCAAAGAAATGGAGAGGGCGAGGACCGATGACTTCCATATCTGTACCTGGAGCAAATACTACTTTATCGCCTCCATAGTAAGAGCCTGCACAAAAACCCATATAAGAACCGCCATTTGCAACATAGCTTCGAATAGCAACATTGCCTTCGGGGGTTAAGTGCTCTAAATAAGGCAAATCTGCCCCACCTGGCATGATGAAGAGGGCTGCATTATCTGCCCATGTGCCGGCTTTGATGTCGTCTGGCCCGATGTGTTCGAATGTATAAATATTATCGGCTAATACTTGTGCCAGGGTAACCGTCGCCCCCCATACATAGGCCGAGGCTGTGCCAGGGCCGTTATAAATATAGATGACGTTTCGAGAAAGCGCAGGGGGCGTAAGCGTGCTTTCGTGAGCTGGAGGCAGGGAAGAGCCATCCAGCCAAGTACTGAGGGTTGTAAGCGTGTGAAGAAGAAATTGCTTGAAGAATAGCATAAAGGTGATGGCTGGGCTTTAAGGATTTTGTGAATAGGGGACTTTCTGTGTGGGTATATGTCGCGTGTCAATGTTAATTTTATTATTTAATAGGTTAACATTGTGGGCGGGATTGTTTTATTTTTTGAATATTTCCTTTGGTGATTAAGTAGTTATGCGCCTTTTAAACTTAAATAGGTTGCAGTAGTTTGCCCCTTTTTATCTTTCATTTCCATGCATGTACTTTTTTCTGCAGCCGTTAAATGAGTGTAGATTGTTTGAAGGCTTTCTGTCTTCCAAGTGCTGATTAGCTTGAGGTATAGGGTGCAGTCTTCGCTGTCTTTAATACTCAGTATATCAATTGCGCTTACAGGGCCTTTAGCTTGAAAGGCTTTGTATAGTGCGGTGAAGTTTTCATCGGCAATTGCTTTTTCAAGCCTCCAAGTAAATATAGCATCTTGGGCTACTTCAGGTAGTAGCTGATGGAGAATATTTTTTACCCATTCTAAAGTTGAGGCTTTTGGATCATTAGGTATGTATTCTAATGTTTTTAATTGCACTTTAGCATCTTTGTTTTCTGCTTCGTTGATTGCATTTAAAGTAGGTAAAATAAGGTCTGTCATGACTTTACCTTTGAGTGGGAGTAGGACGCTAGTTGTTGAATGCTTAGCCACCATAACCCCAGAATAATAAGGAATACCATCTTTCGAGGCGATAAGAGCCCCACCAGAGTTTCCTGGGTAACAGAGTACACCTTGTGCTTGTTCCCAGTAAAGTGCGTTGTTGGAATCTCCATGGGGTTGAAATGCCTTGGAGACACCTCTGTCTGAAATATGCATAGGTCTATCTTTGAGAATAGGCCCATATTTTTTTTTATCCTGATTATTATCAGCTTTGATTTTTGATGAGGGGCAGCCTACGAGCCGTTTAGGGGATTGTTCGAGCAGTAGGTGCTCTATACTAGCATCATCCAATAAGGGGGGGATGGAGTTTTTTGGTAGATTTAAAGGTTCTTCTAATTCGATTAATGCAATGTCGGGAAGATTTTCATCGAAAGTAAAATTTTTGGAAATCATAGCTCCCTTTAGCCGACTATCAATAATGTGACCTTTTAAAGGGTGTCCATCAGCATCTCTTAACTCGATCGTAATGACTGCTCCTGTTGGTGAAAAAAGATGATAACGAATAGGGCGTATTTGTTGTTTTTTATCTCCCCATAAGCCGTTAGGTAAGGTGACTGTGCCCGTGCGAACACCGGAAGTAGTTTCAATGCAATGACGTGCCGTTACAATTAATTTGGGGTGAATAGGGAAGCCACTACCTCTGCCTTTTGTATGATTTCCTTCCCGTGTCTCAATCAGAACAGAGGGAGGGATGTTGAGCTCTCGGACTACATCCTGGGTAAGGGGTATTTGATCTGCAGCTAGTTTGGCTGTACGACTTTGAATGGCTGCAGCTGTTTTTACTTCAGTTGTGAGCCAACTCAGGGTTGTTTTTTTACTGATATTGACAACTGGCGTTGCCGGTGCGTTTGTTGCATTAATTGGGTTGTTTGTGGACTGGGGAAAAGAAGAGGGGATAGGCGTCATAGCGGTATCGATAAGCTTTGCATAAATGGTTGTTGATGGCAACTCCCTCTATTTTTTCTGTTGATAATCCTTTTATGCTTTAAAATCCAGAAATGCATTTCCGCTGGTCAAAGTCAGTTTATGCGTATATATTCCAGGAATTACCCTTGATTAAATGTCTCACAAAGCTAATCCAGCTATTATCGGTGTTTTTGTTGTCGGAGCTATTGTCCTTGCAGTTGTGAGTATATTATTCTTTGGGTCTACGCATTTGTTTACGCGGACGGAACGGTTGGTTGTTTTTTTTGATGAAAGTGTGAATGGCTTGGATATCGGAGCCCCGGT
>JANYEO010000134.1 GCA_025363025.1 Opitutia bacterium | reverse complement strand
CAGAGCTTGGCCATCAGGGAGGACACAAACTCCTTACCAAGATCGGAGAGGAGGGTGCGGCAGCAGCCGTGAACGGAGATCCAGTTGTCCAGGATAGCAGATACAACGACGTCAGTAGTTTTGTTCGGAATCGGGATCAGTCTGCAAAGTTTGGAGTAATGGTCATTCATGACCAGAAGATACTTATGCCCGGCGGCCTGAGACTGGGGAAGAGGACCAAGCAAGTCCACGGAAACTCGGTCGTTGAATGCAAGAGGTTGAGGCAGGGGACGGAGAGGCGCAGGGTGACGGTGGGCAGGGAGATTAACCGTGGCGCACGTGTGACACTGCGAGCAGTAGTCAAACACTTGTTGGCGGCAGTTTGGCCAGGTCCAGTCGGCTGAGAGCTTCTGAAAGGTTTTCAGAGCAGAGAAATGACCAGACCACGGAGAGTCATGGCAAAGCTGGACCAATGTGAGGCGAAGAGCCATGGGAGCAAACGTCCGAGATATCCCATCAGGGCTCGTGATGCAGACTACGCCGCCAGGAAAGGTGACGTGGGGGCCAAGACGGTGGACCAGGGCAAGGAGACGAGGGTCCGAGGGGAGGAGGTTGAACTTGGCAAAACAGAGAAGGGCCTTGGCCTCGGAGTCCATTTTCTGGAGGTGGTGGACTTGTGAACGTGTAACTGAGGCAGCAGCAACTGTGACGGCGTTCCTAGAAAGACCATCAGCAGGCATTATTTTACCAGGCAGGTATTGAAGCTCGTAGGGGAGAAACTCCTCCAGGTCCGCGTAGACCCGGGCTAGGACCTGCTTCTGCGTGTTGTTCAGGGAGAGGAGAGGGCGGTGGTCTGTACGAGCTACAAATGCACGGCCATGAAGATAGGGTTTGAACGTCTTGAATGCAAAATGAAGACCCTGGGCTTCGGAAAAGAATGCAGCAGCACCCTTTTCTTTGGTAGAGAATGACCTGCTGGCATAGGCACACGGCCGTTCAATGTTATCGGCGCCCACCTGAGAAAGGATGGCGCCAATGCCGTGCTGAGAAGCTGTGTCCACTGTGACTATGAAGGGACGGACAAAATCGACAGGAGTGAGGCAGGGACGTGAGCAGAGGGCGTCCTTGAGAAGATGAAACGCCTTGACTGCGACGTCAGGAATCCGGCCTTGGGTATAACCGGAGTCCTTCCTGGTTAACCTTGTGAGGGGAGAGGCAATAATTGCAAAATTAGGAATTGTTCTTCGAAAAAACGATGTCAAGCCTAAAAATTGACGCAGTTGAGAGACTGAGGCCGGGACTGGCCATGTACGAATGGCCTCGGTTTTGGCCTTGCCTGCTTGAACGCCCTTGCCTCTGGTAATAGTGTACCCCAAGTAATTGATTTCTGCCGCGGCAAGCTGTAATTTTGACAACTTGCACTTGATGTTATGAAGGCGGAGTCGCTGAAAGAGGGCCTCGAGGTCCTTGAGGTGCTGGTCGTGGGAGGGTGAGGCCACCACGATGTCGTCGACGTAGCAGTAGGTGTTGTTCAGGCCCCTGGTGACGAAGTCCAGGAGGCGTTGAAATGCCGAGGTGGATGTTTTGAGCCCCTGGGCAGAACGACAGTACTCGTAGTTGCCTTTGCCTGGAATGCCAAAGCTGGTGTATGGGCGAGAGGTTGGTTCAAGGACCTGGTTGAAGTAGGCGTTCGAGAGGTCGAGGACGGAGCACACCTTGGCGGCGGCGACCCGGTCGAGGAGGTCGTAGATGTTGCGGAGGGGGTAGGAGTCGCCCACCATGTTGGCATTTAAGCGTCTGAAATCATGTACAACTCGCCATGACTTCGTCGGGTCCCCCGAGGGGGGTCCGGTGGACGGCTTTTTGACTAGGAGAAGGGGACTAGAAAACGGACTGGAACTGTGTTGGATAATCCCCGCTGCTAGAAGCTTGTCAACGTGATCATGAACGACAGGTAGGAGGTGGTGCGGAACGCGATACGGAGGGGTACAGGCGACTTGGTCCGGATCTTTGAGGACAAGACGATGGGGAACGGCGTCACAACGGCCAATGTCATGTTCGTGTGTGGAAAAAACAGTACGATGTTTGTTAAGCAGGGACATGTACGTACTGTGTAGAGAGGAAGGGATGTCTTTCAAGGAAACCTCTTGGAGCAGGATGGGAGGACGGGCGAAAGGTTTGGTACCGGGAGAGGTGGAAGCTGCCGGGCGAGAGCGCCAGGGGGAAAATGAGTCAACAAGCCCCACCTGCGTATGGCGAGGGACATGGACGGGACGATCGGAGGCGTTCCGAAGCAGCAG
>JANYEO010000125.1 GCA_025363025.1 Opitutia bacterium | reverse complement strand
AAGGCATTCTGCATGCGGTCTATGAATGATCCTGAAAGTTTAACAATTGAAAAATTCTATATTTTGCTGAAAAAAGCTATGATGCAGCGGTCTGAAGCGGAGATGTTTCAACTATTCCGTGTTTTTACTGAAAGCATGGTTTGACAGGGTCTATGCAGGGTGTTTTCGTAAGCCTCTTTTTACATTATAATATTTATGAAAACAGAACTATTGTCGCCAAAATTATTTAAAGATCCTACTCGTATAACGAAGTTTTTGAGAATATTGCTCTATTGTGGTATGTTAGTGAGTGTCTTAGATGCAGTCCACAGTGCTTTTGAGTGGCAGTTTTTTCACGATATTCAAAATGGGGCTTATACCGTAGACGCCCAGATAGATGCTTGGGGAGAGGCCGGTGGAGATGCACGTTTGGAGGCCGCAGTCGCAGAGTGGGTTGAAACGGATAATGAAGCCTGCTTATCACAAGAAGCGCTTACAGCTTGGATTGAAGCAGACGTAGAGGCCTGGAGCGAGGCAAAGCTAGCTGAGCGCGCTCAGCCTATGGATATAGGTGCGATTGCATTAGGTATTATTGGAGTACCGTTGGGTTTATTGGAGGTGGTGATTTTATTTATGTGGATATACCGGGCCAATTATAATGTACGGTGTTTTGGGGCCCGTGATATGCGGTTTACTCCTGGGTGGGCAGTGGGATGGTTTTTTGTCCCTATTTTTAATGCATGGAGGCCTTACCAAGTAATGAAGGAAATTTGGAAAACGAGTATCAATGTGCTAGATTGGGCAAATCAACCCGTTAGCCGGGTTCTTATTTGGTGGTGGGTGCTGTCTTTTTTTTGTAGCTCCTTTGATAAAGGTGCTATGAAAATGTATTGGCGGGCCGAAAAAGCTTCGGAATACATGACTGCTGACATTATGAGCATTGCCGCTGACGGAGTATCTCTCGTTACTTCTTGCTTGCTATTAGTGATTATCCGCAAAATTTATAACGCACAAATGGCGCAGTATAGGGCTTTGCAGGTGATTGACCCTCTCGCTCAAGGAGAGAATAAGGCCATGCAGATCGAAGGTTAATTCACTGGGATACTTTGATTAAAGTGTTTTTTTGAAAAAAAGCCTTGCAGTTTTAGGATAGGGCCTTACGGTCCGAAACTCTCTGTTCTCCCGTTCGTCTAGCCTGGTCTAGGACACTGGATTTTCATTCCAGTAACAGGGGTTCGAATCCCCTACGGGAGACCATTATTGATAGGCCTGTGATCGTGTAAGCGGTTTCAGGCCTATAGCATTTTTATCTTTTTGCTGCGTATTTTTGTATAAATGAACTTGCCAGCTGGCAATCCTTGCAGGACGCTTGAGGTGTTTTGAGCAATGGGCCCTTAGCTCAGCGGTTAGAGCAGGGGACTCATAATCCCTTGGTCGTCGGTTCGAATCCGACAGGGCCCACCATTTGCTCTTTGATAGTGGTTTTCGGAAATCACTTAAGTGATGGAAACTGTGCTACTGTATTAATACGCTAGCACAGTTTTCGCACTAAAAACTGTATCAACGTGTTAATACAGTAGCACAGTTTTAATGTTCGTTATTGATTATGCAAACGCTATATCTTTTGTTACTGGGGCTTCTTGCACCTTTTGTTTTGGGCAATTGGGCAACGTCTACTTATCGAGCTTATCCTGAGCTTGAGTGGCTTTCTCACGGTACGGTTCATGCGACAGGCGAGGGGCAGTCTCTGCAAAACCAAGATAGTCTCTCCGTTTTAGCAATTGGTTGTAATGCGATTGAACTCAATCGGACCCTCTTGGCGCTTCAAGTAGGGCAGTGGGTTCGCGCGGGAATGCAGCTTGATTACGAGGCACTAGCGGACTGCCAGGAAGGTCATAACCGTTTGAGCTGGAAGGATTTTTCGACTTTGCATAATCGTTACAATAAGGTTTTGAGAGGCTTTTCAGACTTAACAGCCAGCGAGGTTAATACAGCGGCCGAGGTCATGTTGATTTTAAGTGATAACGGGAAATCACAAATAGCGCATGAGCGTTTGGCTCCTTATGGTATTGTAGATCAAGATCATGACGATTTTTATGCGCATGTGATGGCTTCTACAGAAGCGGCCTTTGCCTTACCGTCATTTGCAAAATTGCCTACCCAAGCGCAGGCTTTACTGAGGCAAACAGCGGATCTCGGGCACTTTGGTCATATGCTTCATCTGGAGGGAGGGCCTCAAATGTGGCAAAAATTAGCCCAAAGTGACCTTTTGCGTAAAGCCCCTCTTATTTTTGATTTTGCCTGGATGGTTCATGTGTTTGATGTAGCAGGGGCACGGGGGCATGTCACAACGCATGGGTCTTTGAGTTATACTACTCAGACGCATCAAGCCCTAGAAGCGCTTTACAAAGCCTGTCTTGCCGTAGATAAGGGGGAGAATCAGGCTTATGAGGCCTATCATGCTATCCGGTGTGAGTGGATAGGGCTTAGTCCGAAGGCGTTACATTCAGATGTCTTTGGGCGCTTGGCGGCTATGATGCGTCTTTTTACGCCTGAAGAAGGGAGGGCTTTAAAGGAAGGGTTTGAAGCTTTAAGTTTTGCAGATCAAGCGCTTGTGCAGGCAGCCTTTGGGTTTAATGGGTTTGCCTCACTGCCAGCGGATCCAACTTATATTCCGGCGGTGCTTGTGAATTTGATTGAAAGCCCTGCTATGGGCTGTGACGGCTTAGAGCGCATTAAAAATACGGTTTCTTTGGTAACACCTTGGCTATCAGCAGTTTTAGACGAGTATAAGCAGCGTTTGGGCTTAGGTTCTTGGCCGCAAGCTTTGCCCCTTAATTTTAACTTAGTAGCTAGGGCGGTGAAGCAAGATCCAAAGGGTGTTTTTTTGCAGGTCCCGCTTTTAGATTCTACGACGGGTTTTGTGCAGCTTGGCTCTCTTTAGGGAGGTAAGGCTGAATGTTAATTTTGAGAGAAGAAGGGCCAAATGGGAGGGGGAAGAGTTCTGTAACAGTTGTAACCCTAATTTTTGTCATAGCTGTATTGGATAGATAACAGACAAAATCGCCCCCGCTGAGCTCTGCAGCTTCGAAGAGCAGTTGGCGACAAAGGCCACAGGGGTTGCAAGTTTCCAGCATATCATTTTCTTCCCCCCGGGCGATAACGGCTAAAGCTTTAAATTGCCGAAAGCCTTTGGTGTTGGCCGCTACAATAGCGGCACGTTCGGCGCAAATCGTGGCTCCGTAAGAGGCTGATTCGTAATTTGTGCCCGTGACAATATCGTCACTGTAGGTTAAAAGGGCTGCTCCAACAAAAAAGCGAGAATACGGGTTGTAGGCGTGTTCCTTGACTGCTGAAGCCGCGAGTAGCAAAATTTGAGCCTCTGATGGAATATTGGCGAATGACTGGATCTCCATAGCCAGTATCTTGCGTTAATTTTAAGTGGGAGTGCAATGTTCATTTATACAATAGCCGGTAAAGCAATAATACTTTACCGGCTATTGTATGACTTCAGAGAATGTTATACGGCCTCTATTTGAAGAAGTGAATCGCGAGTGGATAATGGAAGTGATGCCCGTAGTGGGCTTCCACAGTCGCAACCACAATTGACACTAGCCAAAACAAGAAGAGGACTGCATACAAACCGCCCAGAAACCAACCTGTTCCACCGAGTGAGAGTAAGGCAAAGCCTAGAAGGCCTAGGCCCATGCCATACAAGGTTACGCTCAGATTGAAGTTGAGGGATTCCTTTCCTTGTTCATTAACGAACGGCAAATCGTCTTTTTTTAACCACCAAATGACGAGAGGGCCGAGTACATTCCCGAAGGGAACACCTAAGAAGCCAATAAGGGCACTTAGATGATCCACCACTGCCCACTTGCGTTCTACCATTGTAGGCTCAAGGGGGGTTGACGTACAGGGTGTATCACAGCAACCCTTTCCGCAACAATCATCGGTTGTATCTTTCATGATTAACTCCTTAGCTTTGTCTTCGGAAGACAGTTCGGCAATCAGAGTTATTGCTGATGCCTAACTTAATTATAGTAAATTTTTATATAAAAAGCAAGCATAAAAAGCGCGTTTAATTATTTATTCTTTGCTTGATAATCGCCTATTAGGTAATCGTAAATAACGATGTCTTCGAGCGTATTGCCTTTGCGGACGGCTTGGGGTCGTTGGCAGAGCTCTTTGAACCCGAGTTTCAGGAGAACGCTGCCTGAGGCAGGGTTGCGGGTAAAGTGATAAGCTTGTAACCGGATGAGGCCTAAATTTTCGAAGGCATAGGTGACGGCTGCCCTTGCAGCTTCAGTTGCAAAGCCTTGGCGCCAGTAGGGGCTACCGAGCCAGTAGCCAAGCTCCGCTACCCCTTGGTCTGCTTCTTCTGTACTGAGGCTGACCATGCCCATGAGGAGACCGCTGTATTCTTGGTTAAGGGTAACAGCCCAAGTAGTGCGGATGCCCGTTTCGTAAGCGTCTTTTAAGGGGGCCATCCATTCATAGGCTGCTGTAAGGTCGAATGGGTGTTTGACTGCTACGGTTGTATCTGCAACTCCAAAATCGTTTGCAACCAAGGCCAGAGCTGGCGCATCTTCTGGGCAAAAGGGGCGCAGAAGGAGGCGTTCGGTTGTTAAAATTGGCTGAGACATTTAATGAGCAAGCGATCTGATAAGATGAATTTAGCCGTGGATAGATACTGTTGGCAAGAATGAGGAGAGGGAATGCCCCTGAATTTTTATAGAACCCTTGTTTTATAGGGCTTTTAGGTGTATGATGATGATCTAATCCAATCCCCTTTCTTTATGGAAAACCCCGGATCTATTGCAGGTAATCGCTCATCCCAAAACTTGCTCCCTATTAATTCTGAACAGGCAGGTAATCCAGTAGGCCATTTAGGTGGATTGCCGGAGGCAAAGGTAGAGGGCAAAAAAGAGGGCATTATCAGCCCTTCAAGTGGGCCATCGATGGATGTAGTTTTGACGTCGTCGTCGTTAGTTGCGGGCCGGGGGCTTAGTCAATTGCCTTCAGCAGAGGATATGGCCCAAAAGAAGTTTCCGGCGGCTTGGGTGGATGCTGTAACTACGGGGCTTAAGCAGGCGACTCAGCAGGCGGCAGCTCAATACCCAAGTGACCCAGCGGCGTATCAGGGCCGATTCAAGTATGAA
The DNA here is from genome assembly GCA_025363025.1 of Opitutia bacterium. Taxonomy (GTDB): domain Bacteria; phylum Verrucomicrobiota; class Verrucomicrobiia; order Opitutales; family JANYEO01; genus JANYEO01. The sequence goes on along the minus strand of JANYEO010000125.1, from coordinate 121 downwards.
GTGCAGCACCCTTAGGCTGGAAAAAGGGTTAAGCAGCAGTGATGATAATGTTGGAAAACAGATTAATCATCATGCCAAAAAAGCAGTACTGCCACTTAACCTTAAAAGAGCGAAAACAAAT
>JANYEO010000124.1 GCA_025363025.1 Opitutia bacterium | reverse complement strand
CTTTGATCATCACGCAAATCCTGGCGCGCATCAAAATAACTCCTCTGCCGACGAACCGCTTCTCAAGCTGCCTGATAGACACCGCTTTGGCCATAATTAATGGCGATAACTAAAACCTCCTGATATTGTATCTCCTCAGGCGCTTCGCATTCCAACGAGCGTCTAAAGGCTAGTGCCGATGATTTATGAGGGCACTTGCAATATAGCTTTGTTTCAATGCTTGGCGCCAAAAAATGCTACTGCCAGAACTTAAGTCCGGGCAAGTTGTCATTATGGATAATGCCACCTTCCATAAGTCTTTAATCACAAAAAAGCTAAAAGGCCCTTTGATTTTTAAAAAACGCTTGATATTTGTTTAAAAAATCGCTTAAATTTGGATTTAAAAATCGCATATATAATTTCCCGCTAATTCGTCATGGCTACACAGTATACACGTTGGCAACTTAAACTTATTCAAGAAGCTTTAGAAACCCGGCGTGTTCTGATTTTAGCAGGAGCACGTCAATGCGGAAAAACTACGCTGGCTAAATCTCTCGAGAGAGCAGATACCCTTTATCGTAATCTAGATGATGAAGTTTGGCTGCAATCTGCCATAGATGACCCTATGGGCTTTGTAACGCATGAAAAGCGCATGCTCATTATCGATGAAGTACAGCGGGCCCCTGCACTCTTAAGAGCGATCAAACTCGTTGTAGATAAAGATCAACGGCCCGGGCGTTTTTTAATAACAGGTTCTGCTAATATTGAGGCTATGCCAGGAGCCAATGAATCCTTAGCCGGCCGCGTGCGAAAATTACGCTTACGCCCCCTGGCATATGGAGAAATGCTAAGAAGCACACCGGACTTCATTCCTCAAGCATTTGCCCAACAATTTCTCATTAAAGAACACGCTTTAAGCAAAAAGGAAGTAATAAAAACAGCTTGCAAGGGCGGCTTCCCTGAAGCGATTCAAGCTAATCGCCGAGAATGTGTGCGTTGGCACCGTGATTATGTACGGCAATTAATTGACCGAGATCTACGAGAAATCGTTAACATTGGCCGGCGAGATGCCATGATGCAGCTTTTGCCAACATTAGCCGCCTGGTCCAGTAAACTTATGGATATGACAGCTATTGGTAGCGGTCTTGGGCTATCTCGCCCGACGCTTGAGGTTTATATTAATGCGCTGGAGGCCTTATTTTTGATAGAAAAAGTGCAACCTTGGCGCAAAACAGATTATGATAGGGTAGGTAAGCAGTTTAAAATTTTTATGACTGATAGCGGGCTTATGAGCTCTTTGCTGGGGTGGAATGCGGAAGAAGCTGAACTCAACCCTGATAAATCAGGAAAACTTACAGAAACTTGGGTTTTTAATGAGCTTTCTGCTTTGATTGAGGCTCAAGATTTAGATTATACACTCTATCATTATAGGGATCGCCAGCAGCGTGAAATTGATTTTCTAATTGAACGTGAAGACGGCGCTTTACTGGGTATAGAAGTTAAATCAGGTTCGGCGATATCAAGCAATAGCTTCAAACACTTGCGTTGGTTTCAGGCAAATATTGCGAAAGATCGACCTTTTGTTGGCCTTGTTTTACACAGCGGCTCACATGTTGCTCCTTTTGGGCCTAATATGTGGGCTGTTCCTTACAGTGTGTTATGAGAGGCGACTGTAGAGTGTTATTGTGGCTCCATAAATTGGATACCTTATTTAGTTGGCCAAGGGTGCATCGGAAGGTTATTCATCAAAGCCATGCGGGGAGCCCCCGCGAGGGAAGAGGCACGCCGCTGCACCCGGCTTTCGTGAATATACTTTCATTAGGACAAAAGAGTAGTGCGCCTTATACTACTGCAACGCTTGAATCTCAGATTTGCTTAACAAGCGACTTCGTCTACGTTGAATACAAGCTATATACGATGATTCAAGGAATGCCCAGCTGTTTTGATTTTAGGCATCAGACAAGTACTCAACAAAACAATGCCATAAATCGTTGATTTGCAATAATAAAATATTTCGAACAATAAGAGTTATATCTAGTCAATGAGATTAGTTCAAGAACCCTATCATCACTATCTTTGACGGCCTTATGCCTAAGCACAGGCGGGCTATTATGGTTTTCCAGTGGGCTTGAAAGTTTGCTTCGAAAACCGGCCATGCGGCTAGGGGATGCTTATTGGCTAGGCGTTATTGCCACTTTTACAGGGCCATGGGGAGCGCTCTTTTCTTTGCTCGTAGGATCGATGTTTGGATGCCTTTTCATCGGCATTGCCCTAATTTCCGAAAAAGTCTGGGGTATTCAACTAGGTCCAAGATTACCGGCTGCCGCTTTTCTCGAAGAAGCTCCTTTGGCTAACAGAGCCGAAGCCCCATGTCTCCTTGCAGGATCAGTAGCTGTTCCATTTGGTCCCTGACTATCTTTAGCCGCAGCTGTTTATTTTGTCTTTTTTCAACAGGATTTTCTGCATTTCCCCCCGGCAATCTAAAATCCCAAGCCGTTAGAATAAGAATATACTATACGGCGGCCGATTCAAGTATGAAGTGCAGCACCCTTAGGCTGGAAAAAGGGTTAAGCAGCAGTGATGATAATGTTGGAAAACAGATTAATCATCATGCCAAAAAAGCAGTACTGCCACTTAACCTTAAAAGAGCGAAAACAAAT
>JANYEO010000123.1 GCA_025363025.1 Opitutia bacterium | reverse complement strand
ATTTGTTTTCGCTCTTTTAAGGTTAAGTGGCAGTACTGCTTTTTTGGCATGATGATTAATCTGTTTTCCAACATTATCATCACTGCTGCTTAACCCTTTTTCCAGCCTAAGGGTGCTGCACTTCATACTTGAATCGGCCTTATTAGTTAACGGGCTTTATTGGGTGCGAAGCGCAAATGCGCACAAAGAATAGCCAGTTGATGAAACCGTTGCATAACGGCTTGCAATATCTATAAAAAAGCTGATGGATCCAAAATCTTGCATTAATCAGCTAAATACGTCTTGAAAGGCCTCCGCGATTTTTCTTGTGTTTTAGAGGAGAACCTTCAGTCTGCCCTTCTCTTCGCTAGATCTTTTTGGCGGGGAGTTGGGAGGCTTGGCTCACAGTGAGCCGGTGCCAATTCCCGAATCATTCACCGTTATTCTATTCAGGCTTTCTTAAGCCCCACTTCCGATGAGTTCGCTCATGGACCAACTCTTGGCTGAGTTTCCACTCGCCTGTCTCAAACCTGGACTAATCGTCGAGGGTACTATTACTGAAATTCGTCCTAACGAAGTTGTTGTCGATATCGGCGGCAAATCTGAAGGCATTATTCCCGCTGCGGAGTTCATCGATTTAGGCGAACTCAATGTAGGGGCCAAAATCGAGGTTTTTCTTGAAAAACTAGAAAGCAAAGAAGGCCTGCCCATTTTGTCTTTTGACAAAGCTGAGCAGAAAAAGAACTGGGAGAATATTCTCTCTAAATGTCAAGAAGGTGCTATTGTCCCTGGCCGCGTAAAAGCCAAGGTCAAAGGCGGCTTGATCGTCAATGTAGGGGTAGATGCATTCCTCCCCTCCTCCCAAATCGACGTTCAACAACCGAAGAACCTGGACCAATACGTTGGACAGACTTACGACTTTAAGGTTGTTAAAATCAACCTCGACCGCAAGAACATCATCATTTCCCGCCGGGAGCTCATCGAAGAGCAACGCCGGGATAAACGCCAAGGACTCCTCTCCGAGATTAAGTCTGGCGATACACGCCGTGGGGTGGTAAAAAATATTACCGACTACGGAGCGTTTATCGACCTAGACGGCTTAGACGGCCTCCTCCACATCACAGATATGAGCTGGGGCCGTGTCTCCCACCCAAGTGAAGTGGTTAAACAAGGAGAAGAAATTAGCGTCATCATCTTGGACATCGACCGGGACCGCGAACGGGTCTCCCTCGGGCTCAAGCAATTGGCCAACAACCCATGGGATAAAATTGAGAATAAGTACCCCGTGGGCGCACGCGTACAGGGGAAAGTGGTCAACTTGGTGCCTTATGGCGCGTTTATCGAAATTGAGCAAGGTGTCGAAGGCCTCGTCCACGTTACAGAGCTTTCTTGGACCAAGCGCATTTCTAAGCCAAGTGAAGTCCTCAAAATTGGTCAAGAAGTCGACGCGGTTGTGCTCGGTATTCAAAAAACCGAACAAAAAATCTCCCTCGGTATTCGCCAACTGGATACGAACCCATGGGACATGGTCCGCCACAACTACCCAGTGGGGGCACGTGTACGCGGCAAGGTACGCAACCTCACCACGTATGGTGCCTTTATTGAGTTAGAAGAAGGTATTGACGGCATGGTCCACGTCTCTGACATGAGCTGGACACGCAAGATTACTCACCCAAGCGAAATGCTGAAAAAGGGTGACGATGTCGACGCAGTGGTGCTCGATGTCGATGCTTCTCAGCAGCGGATCTCTCTCGGGGTGAAGCAACTATCGACTGACCCATGGTCAGAAATTGAAAAGTACTTCAAAATCGGCGATATCGTAAATGGCAAGGTAGCTAAAGTCACCAATTATGGCGCCTTTGTTGAACTGCCTAACGATATTGATGGACTCGTCCACATTAGCCAAATCAGCGAAGACCGTGTTGAGAAGGTAAAAGACATCGTCCAAGTAGGCCAAGAAGTGAGCGCACGGGTTGTGAAAATCGACCGTGAAGAGCGCCGCATCGGCCTATCGATGAAAGCTGCCAATTACGATGCAGACGAACTCGCAGCAGAAGTGGCCGCTTATGACCGCCTCCGCAAGGACCAAGAGCTAACAAGCTTGGGCGACCTTTTCGACGAAGCGGCTAAATAAGCCTCAAACTAAACGGAGCACCCAGCCATAGCAGGTGCATCCCAAAAGGCCCTCGGATTATTCTGAGGGCCTTTTTATTAGCTATGCCCTTGCCTAAAAAGTAAAAGTCTAGTAGAGTTAAAACACCCTGAAAGTACTAAACCCCTACTTTTATGACTATTATCAGTACCCTAAAAAATGTTTTAGCCATTCGCCCGGAAGCCACATTTTACGGCGAAACTTATTCATTATTTCCTGAAAAAGATATCAAGACACAGGCAAGCCAAGGCCCTGCAGCAACAGTCTCCCACCAATCCACTAAAGCTGAGGCTTCAAAAACGCCCGTTGACACTCGTGTTGTTCATAGCACACAGAACAGCAATGGTTCTCAAAAAAATCAAGATTTGAGAAAACTGCAGGCAATGAATAACTGGGTAAAAAATAGCCAAACAGGAAAGCCAACCAACGAGACTACAAAAACTGCATTAAAAACATGGTTTACAGAAGTCCTGAATGACCCCAAGCGATTACATACCCTTGCACATCTAAAAATACAGGAATGCCCACAAGGCGACCACATGGAACTCCTCATCCAGCGCTTTCATTTTATAGAAGATGTGATGGCAGAGAAAGAAGCCATTGAAGTATTAGCCACAAAATTAAGAGAGAACCCCGAAGCCTCCTTGACATGGAAAGATCTCGCCTTAGCCGATACCTTTGACCCTTCATTTGCCAATGTAGCCTTTGAAGACCTAGATGAACTAAGTGGGGGCAACCCAGCCCTTCGGGAATTAGGGGTTGGGCTAGCCACCATCGACCAGGTACTAAAAGCTAGAACAAACCAGCTCCTCACAAAAGCAGGCCTCAAAAGCGGAGACCTGGTTCAATTTAACATCCAAAAACGCTCCGAAGCGTGGTCGGCTTATGGCATTCTCAAAGGGGCCTATGGATGGATTCGCCAACAAATTATGGGCCTGGTAACGCAATACGACCACTCGGCCATACTGGTTAAAAAAGACGATGGGTTCTACATAAGTCATGTACCAGGCGCCCATGCCTTAGAAAAAATCTGCTATACAGACCTTTTTATTGCGGATTTTTTCTCAT
>JANYEO010000122.1 GCA_025363025.1 Opitutia bacterium | reverse complement strand
ATTTGTTTTCGCTCTTTTAAGGTTAAGTGGCAGTACTGCTTTTTTGGCATGATGATTAATCTGTTTTCCAACATTATCATCACTGCTGCTTAACCCTTTTTCCAGCCTAAGGGTGCTGCACTTCATACTTGAATCGGCCTTTACCCGAAAGCACTTAACACCCAAACCGCCAAAAACGGTTAACCGCGGCTTACTAAATTGAACCCCGACCCAATCCCCCTCAAAATTGAGCGTAAAATAAATTTCTTTTATCGACAATTAACTGGAAATCATTATCAAATGAGGTAGTTTCGTAAATAAACATGAAAACAAACATAATTATACCTACCATTCTTTTAGCGATTGCCGCAGTCATGCCTACGGTCTTTGCAGGGGGCAATTCAAACGATGATAAGCCTCTATATCCCATTTGGAATAAGATCAAAGAATACAACGGGACTGAATACCCTGAAAGATACAAGCATCGTCACTTACAAAATGATTTTGTATATGACGACAATCAGCTGATAGCGGCTCGCAACCTTTTAGTTGCCTTAGGTAATTTAAATCCAACTAATTTTTATGAACAGCTAACCGTTATCGATATCGGAATAACCGCGCTGCCTGAGAACCAAATGACATTTCAGGACTTAAGGTTAACAGAAGATGACAAACACAAAATTCTATTGTTTATACTGGCTTATAGCTCTGGGATGAAAATCAATTTAAATAATGCACATGCATTCCCATTGCCAGATGAGAATGGGCATGATTTCTCCAATTTCTATGCCCTGATACATCACTATAAATACAATAAGCTGCATGCCCTAACCTCAAATACTACTCCTGGTTCTACGAAGTTTATCTCCAACCTATTAGATCTTTTTAGAATAGAGGAAGAGGGCACTGAAGGAGATGCTTATCGGCGAGTCGAGGGTTTAATGAATCGCTTAGAGGAAGAAATTCAAAACAGACTAACGGCTTTCTTTGGAGATAATCCACTAGATAATCCTAGCGCCACAGAAGATAATACGGACTCCATAAAACAGGAAATTACAATAGCAGACGCTCGAGGCTTTATAATGCTGCAGATGATAACAGAAGCGCAAGATGGCACCTTTAACTTCACCACTCTACCAGTAGCAAATAACAACAACAATAATCAACTATCCAACAACATAGACGAAGAAACTATCATAATTGAGGGAATAGTTGACAACAATAACAATAATAATAATCAACCGTCTAACGAAGAAGACAACATAGACGAAGAAGACAACGAAGAAGAAGACAAAAGCACAACTTCATATATTAGTATTCATCCAGATGCTCTAAGGGATCTAGAAATTCTCAATGCTAGACTCATAGCAAACGAAGAACAGCATAAAAGTCCTACCGTCATGAACAATCTTATAGGCGCTATAACCCGTCACTTAACTCCCTCCAACTTAGCTGCTGGGCTTATGGGAGCCGCCATGGTAGCCTTTGGCAGTTACTACATGTAAAAAACCCAGATCCCCGCTTAAAAAAGCCCATCTACCAAGATGGGCTTTTTTCTTAAGGATATTAATCTCGAGAAGTCTATATCACAACACAGTCTTCCTCCACTAAAAATACCTACAAACCTACATCGTCCCACTCGGCCACGGCTCGGACAGAGAGTGCACTATCAATACGACGTGCAAGCCCGGTTAAAACACCCCCCGGGCCGCATTCTATAAACTCGGTGACGCCGGCTTGTTTGGCGCTCTCCATACACTTCACCCACTCCACCGTGGAGACAATTTGAGCCACGAGCATCGCCTTAATGGAGGCGTCATTCGTAACGGCTTCCCCTGTCACATTGGTAAAGACAGTTAACTGTGGCGCATTAAATGTAACCCCCTTCAAATACGCCTCAAAAGCCACTCGCGCAGGCTCCATCAACCGGCTGTGATAGGCGCCCGCTACATTAAGGGGGATGATGCGCTTAAAACCACGGTCCTTCCCCGCTAAGACTGCGGCCTCAATCTTTGTTCTTTCGCCGGAAATAACCATTTGGCCGGGGGAATTAACATTCGATATATCAATATCAAACTCCTGGCAAAGGGCCTGCACATCGGCCACTTCCCCGCCCAATACGGCCGCCATCCCGCCTTGGGTGGCCTCACACGCTGCTTGCATCAAGCGCCCACGCTCTGCAACGAGGCGCAGGCCTGTTTCAAAATCCACCGCCCCGGCCGCTGCTAAAGCTGTAAGCTCCCCTAAGCTATTACCCATCACAACCTTTAAGCCTTCCAGCATACCACTTTCTTTGAGTAAGGAAAAAATAATATAGCCGTGAACATAAAGCGCTGGCTGGCAAACACTCGTCTGAGTTAATACCTCTACAGGCCCTTCAAAGCACGCTTGCTTAAGATCAAAGCCTAAAATGCCATTTGCCGTATCAAATAGCCGTTTAGCCGTCTCACTATTGTTATAGAGAGAATGCCCCATCCCTACGGCTTGCGCCCCTTGTCCTGAAAAAAGTAAACCAAGTGTATTCATAAGCCCCTTTTACCTAGCAAAAGAAGCGCCTTATGAAAAGACCCAATTGAGCTCCAAAAAACTGGGGGCTTATATAAATTGCGAGGATGTAACCCTTAAAACGTCCATAGCTTCTTTTGTTTCAGGGTTGAAATCTTCGTCACCCACTTCGTAATCATTTAGGCTCTCCTTCATCATCGCTTTCAGCCCATCGCATACACTATACACACGGCTCCGCAAGGCCTCTGTATAACCCTGTGCTTCGGCTACCTGAGCCTGCAAGGCGGTTTTTTCTTTTAACCAAGCGGCTTCGTTGCCTATAACGACCTCCAAAGCGACCGTTTTTTCTCCCAACAAACGCTGGAGCCGCTGAATTTCTAAATCCTTTCCGGCCAGGACTGATTGAAGGGTGACGCCTGCATTTTTAAAATTAACTTCGCACATTTGCAACTCAGCCGTATCGCAAGGGGGGCACACAAAATCTTGCAGCCAATTAGCCTGCATCAGCACAGGGTAAAGCGCCAATAAAGCACTCGAAAAGCAAACTGTTTTAAAAAAAGCGGCCATTATAAAATCAAAGAGGGGAAAAGCAGAAGCAGACTCTAACCCCGCTCAGCATGATAACCGCTTATAAATTTTTCGAGCGCAAAAACTGTCAATAACAAGGAAATAGCCTACTTGAAAAACCCGGGCAACAAGCGCTCAATTAACCAAAATGAAGGTGAAAACGCTCCTTGCGGATTTGCCCAACGGCTTCAGGTGAAGACCAGCAGCCGAACCCTTGAGAATACTGGCTAGAAGAAGGCGTATCCGATGCAACTACCTCTTCGTCAGAAGGGTCAACTATTGCCGCAACGCTTTCAGAAAATGTTTCGGAAGGCATCCCTTCATCTGCAATCGCTGTCAATAAGCCCGCTTGCGACAATAAAAAAACTGAAAATACGGCTCGAGAAACGGAAGACATTTTGGATGGAATAGACATACACATAAGCCTGTAGATGCAATATCATATTATTACCGCACGCAATGAGATTCTATAATCATTTCACAAAGATCGCCACATAGATCATGAAGAGACCGCTGTCAGAATGCCTTTATTTTGAGGAATTTGTAGGACGAAGTGACGAGTGTACATACGGTACAGGGGGAACGACAACCGACCAAAAACTCGAAAGAAAAGTATTCTGCAGCGGTCTCTCCACTACAATAAAAAATCATCCTTGCCTCTGCCCCCTGCTAAAGGCATCTCCTAGAAGCATGCCTGCACTCTCTCTTAAAGGCGTTTTTACCGCCATTGCCACCCCCTTTACGGACAAGGGCCAAATCTGCAAAAATAGCCTTGATCGCCTCGTTGACCACCAGCTTGCAGGCGGCGTTCAGGGGCTCGTAGTTACAGGAACTACAGGAGAATCCCCTACGCTGACGGAGGCAGAAATCCGCCAGATCACCCTATGGGTCCTCGAACAGGTTAATGGGCAAATACCCGTCATGGCAGGCATAGGCTCCAATAATACGGAAAAGACCTTGCAGGCCGCTCGTGAAGCCCTGGCATTGGGGGTAAATGGGCTTTCTATTATTGCTCCTTATTATAATAAGCCTACCCAAGAAGGCCTCTTCCAACACTTTGCCTATATTGCTGAAAAAGTAGATGCCCCCATCATGCTCTACGCCAACCCTGGCCGCTGTGCTATTGATATTGGGGTCGAAACAGTCGTACGCCTTCGCCAAGCCTTCCCGCATATTATCGGCATCAAAGACTGTGGAGGCTCGGTAGAACGCTTAAGCCAGCTCATCCGATTTAATGACCCGGCCTTCAGCGTTGTAACCGGGGACGACTCATGGGCCCTCGTTGCCTGTGCCCTCGGCGGCAAAGGCGTCGTTAGTATGGCCTCAAACGTTATCCCCAGCGCCTGGGTAGCCCTCGTCAAATACATGGAGGCGAATGACCTCCCTGCAGCCCGTGCCGTATACAATCAATATGCGCCCTTAATCTGCAAACTCTTTGCTGAAACAAGCCCCATCCCCGTCAAATACGTGCTAAAGCAAATGGGGATCTTTGACCACGACACCCTCCGCCTCCCGCTCACAGCACTAAGCACTGCACAGCGCCCAGGCATGGATGCTGTGCTAACTAAAGTAGGCCTTGTTACCACTATTATAGCTTAATAAATTCAATGAAAATTTTCCTTAATGGCCTTACGGGTCGCCTCAACCAAACATTAATAGCAGCGGCAAAAACAGAAGGCCTCCCTATCTGCACTGGTGGCGTTAACCCAAGGGAAAACCCAATGCCTGGCCTTACCGAAGCCGATGTAGCGATCGACTTTTCCTTCCATACGGCCACCCTCCCGTTGGTTCAATTAGCCGCCTCACTTAAAAAACCCATTGTCATCGCGACGACCGGCCACTCAGCCGAAGAACGCGTGGCCATCAAAGCCTATGCAAAAGATATCCCCATTATGTGGTCCGGCAATTACGCCATCGGGGTGAATGTCTTTTTCTACGCCGTGAGGAAAGCCGCCGAACGCCTAGGCCCTCACTTTCATGCAGAAATTATTGAAGCCCACCATGCTTTAAAAAAAGATAGCCCAGGCGGCACAGCTGTACGGTTAGTGGAGCTCATCCAAACGGCCCATGGATGGGCCCATAATGACGCCTCTGTAACCCACGGCCGCCATGGCATTATAGGCCCCCGTCCAGAAAAACAAATAGGCGTCCACGCGATACGGGCAGGCGGCATTGTTGGGGAACATACCGTTATCTTTTCTAACCCGAGCGAACGCTTAGAAATTACCCAACGCTCCCACACGCGAGAGTCTTTTGCCCAAGGCGCCTTCATAGCAGCTCGCTGGCTCTTACAGCAAAAGCCCGGGCTTTATAACATGGAAGATGTCTTAAACCTCAACGATTAACTTTAAGGATCCACGCATATGATAGTCTCCCTCGAAGGCCGTTTAGTAGAATGCGGCCCCCTACGGGCCGTGATAGCAGTGGGCGGGGTGGGCTACGAAGTCCACATCCCCCTGCCAACGGCTTCTCAACTGCCGGCAATTGGGGGGACCGTACGCTTACACACCTATGCTGTTTATAGGGAAGATGCGCAAACGCTCTACGGCTTCCACGAAATCCCGCTAAGAGACTTCTTTCGACTGCTTATCGAGAAAGTCTCCGGCGTCGGCCCAAAGATCGCCCTCGGTATTTTAAGCCGTTTATCGCTAACCACCCTTCAAAGCGCCTTAGCCAGTGGAGATGTCGCCCTCCTATCCAAATGCCAAGGTATTGGCAAAAAAACCGCCGAACGCCTCGTGGTGGAGCTCAAAGATAAAATGAGCGCCTTCTCCCCCGGCCCTCTCTTTACCCCCCATAACGCCACAGACAAAACAGGCACCACTAGGCTCGACCAAGACGCGATCCTAGCCCTCATCTCCCTCGGCTTTAAACCAGCCGATGCAGATAAAGCCATCCGCCTTGCCTTAGAAAAACTGGGGGCCGAAGCCCCTACTGCGGCCCTCATCCGCCAGGCCTTAAATTAAGAGACCGCTGCATAATGCATGCTTTATGAGTTTTTGGTCGGTTGTCGTTCCTCGAGTGCCTTAGCACACTCGTCACTCCCTCCTACAAATTTCTCAAAATCAAAGCATTCTGCAATCGGTCTCTTCATAATTTCGAAAGTTTAAAAATTGAAATGCTCTGCATTTTGTTTAAAAAACTATTCTACAGCGGTCTCCATCAGATGCCGTAATAAAGCATATACTCATAAGGATGGGGCCTCCGGCGAATAGCATCGTACTCGGCTTTTTTCATATCCGTAAAAACGCGAATCAGATCTTTAGAAAAGATATTTCCTTTGAGCAAAAAGGTATGATCCGCTTCCAAAGCTTCAATCGCCTCTTTCAAGCTTTCAGGAAGTGTTGGAACATGCGCCCGAGCCTCGGCAGATAGCTTATAGAGATTTTGCTCCATAGGCATCCCCGGGTCGATTTTATTTTCGATACCATCTATACCGGCCAAAACAATAGCAGATAAAGCTAAATAGCAATTAGCCGAAGGATCAGGAGAGCGTAGCTCTATACGACGCGCCTTTGGGCTTGCGGCCCCAACAGGGATGCGACACACCGCGGAGCGATTACGCGCAGAGTAAGTTAAATTAACCGGCGCTTCATAACCAGGGACGAGGCGTTTATAACTATTATTACTAGGATTACAAATGGCAGAAAAAGCGGGTGCATGCTTTAAGAGACCTCCAATAAACCAAAGCGCCTCTTGGCTCAGCCCTGCATACAAATCACCCGCCATCAAAGGAATGTCTTTTTTCCACAAAGAAACGTGCACGTGCATTCCACTGCCATTGGTATCATACAAAGGCTTCGGCATAAATGTAACCGTTTTCCCGTGCTGCACAGCTACATTACGGGCTACGTATTTATAAAGCATCATCTGATCTGCCATACGAAGCAACGTGTCGTACCGCAAACTGATCTCTGATTGGCCTGCAGTAGCCACTTCATGGTGCTCACGCTCAATATGGAGGCCCAATTCCATCATCACTTTCACCATGGTTTGCCGAATATCAATCCCCCGGTCAAAAGGCAATACAGGCAAATAACCTCCCTGGGCGCTAATCTGATATCCATCTGGGCTGCACTTAGGGGCTCCGGTATTCCAGCTGCCTTCTGCCGAATCAATCTCATAAAAAGCCCCCTCTGTACGGCTACCAAAACGAGCCTGATCAAACATAAAAAACTCTGCCTCAGGCCCAAAGTACGCCGTATCAGCATAAGACAACCCCTGGATATAACTCATCGCACGCTGAGCCAGAGCCCTCGGGCAACGAGCATAAGCCTCACGCGTTATAGGCTCATGCACAGTGCATATAAGCCCCAGAGTTTTATGCTGCAAAAAAGGGTCAATAAAAGCAGTTGTGCTATCAGGCACAAGCATCATATCCGAAGCCTCTACCCCGCACCACCCTTTGATGGAAGACCCATCAAAAGCAAGCCCTTCCTCAAAAACCCCTTCATGCAGCTCTACTAAAGGTACGGAAAAACGATGCCAGGCACCCAATAAATCCGTAAAACGAAAATCAACCATTGAAACCCCTTGCGTCTTCGCAAAGGCAATAACTTCTTGTGATGTCATTTGACATTTATATTTCAGCTACGAAAAAGCAATCAACACAAAAGAGAAATCCCTTTAGGGAGAAGTCTTAAAGAAGATCCTTCAGGTGCCACATGCTATCTACGCATCTGCGCTCCTCACTCCGTAGGCATTAAATACAACTCACACAGGCTCCCCTGCACTCGCATGATGAATGAGCGCCCATAGCCGGTGCATCTGCCCGCGTTCTACTATTTCGAGCGGGGAAAGTCCTTGAAAATACTCGTTGGGTTGTTTCAACCAAGCCCCTACAGACACATGCGGAATGAGGACGGCTAACCCATTCAGCAAGGCCTGCATTTCTGCCAATTTACGCACCATAGAAAGAGAGCCTTGGGGTGTTTCAGCTTCAGCCTTCTGTGCGTTTTTATCTGTCGCCTCCAAAGCCGCCCAACTACGCAAACTCACCCCACCAAGCCGGGCCGCATCCTGCGCGCTTAAGGCAAAACGCTTCCGCAGCTCAATGAGCGACACAAAATTATCTCTATCACCTAAAGCGAATCCTTGAGAAAACACCTGGCCTGCAGCCGTCAGCACAGAAAATGTAGGTTGATTATTCTCAGTGTTCGTTTGTTTTAAAGCGACAGCTCCCATTTCTTAACTATACGCCTTTTTTTTTCTTTTACCAGCAAATTATGCAATTTTGCATGCAATTTTGCATAAAAACAAATTATAGAGGCCAATCAGACGGCAAATGTAATAATAATTGAGAATCGGGTCTAAAGTTTTCGGGAAAAAACACCCAATTTGCCCCCTCGGCATGTGCTGAAGAGGGCACCTTCATTACCTCTACCCCTGCTTGCCAAGCCCATAAGCCTACTTGCTGAGAAAGCGCTTGCTTCCCCTGTGCTTGGGCGGCTAACCAATCGCATGTCGTTAAGGCCGTTGCCGTTAAGCCCCACACCTCTAGCATCTCCTCTGCAGTCAAATCCAAGCCTTGTTCACATCGAAATTCAAAGCTTAAAAAAACGCGCGGCAAAAGGCCCTGCATGGGCAACCCCTTCGTTCGCTGCCCATAAAGCAATTCTTGCGTGGCTGTTTCAAGCATACAACTAGCATAAACAGCCCTAAAAACACCAGGAGGGTTCCATCGCCCTCCAAATTGATAGCCCCCTTCTCCACTCAAAATAGCCTTGCGCCCCGCATACCCCCAAGCAACCGAGCGATACCCAACTCCCTGCAACGTACTTAAAATAACTGAGGCGGGTTCAAGGGCTGTAAACGAGGGGGAGAGGGGCATAAAAGCAGTATTCATTTGATCACCTAAACAAAAATTGACCTGCTGGCTCGGTGCAACAGAATTTTGCCGTCTATGAGCGATTTTTTAAGGCATGGATTGCATAGGGCCTCTTTGAAAACGAAATACCTGGATGTTAAGCCCTAAATACGCTTAATGAACAAGCATGCATACTTTACCTCTATCAATCATATCTTGGAATGTTAATGGATTTCGCTCAGTCCTTAAAAAAGGTTTTTTAGAATTTCTAAATACCCACCAGCCAGACCTCCTTTGCTTGCAAGAAACCCGTATTGATACCGCCAGTATACCTAAAGACCTAGAACTGCCCTACCCCTATGTTTATTGGCACAATGGGGACAAAAAAGGCTATTCTGGCACGGCTATTTTTTCTAAAATAAAGCCCCTTAGTGTTAGCTCTGACTTTCCCGGTAGCCCTCCACCTGCAGAAGGACGGGTGCAAACGGCAGAGTTCGAAAGTTTTTATATTGTCAACGTGTATACTCCCAACGCTCAACGAGGCCTTACTCGCTTAGACCATCGTACGCAGACCTGGGACCCTGCCTTCAGAAACTATCTTCTAACACTCGAACAAACAAAACCTGTTATCACTTGTGGCGATTTTAATGTCGCCCATACAGAAATCGACTTAGCAAACCCTAAAACAAACCACAAAAATGCCGGCTTTACAGATGAAGAACGGAGCACCTTTAGCACCCTTTTAAATAGCGGATTTAGCGATACCTTTCGTGAAGCACATCCAGGGGAAGCCAATCATTACTCTTGGTGGACGATGCGTACAAATGCCAGAGAACGCAACATTGGTTGGCGGCTGGACTATGTCCTCGCTTCAAAAAACCTCTTCCCTCAGGTTAAAAAAGCTTTTATTTTACGCACAGTCTTAGGCTCTGACCATGCCCCTGTAGGCATTGACCTCAATCTTTAAAAAGACTTAGCGCATTGAAATTAAAAATACACTAAATCTTATTTTTAACTCAGACTGCCTTAGCAGTCCGGACTCGCGAAGCGTGAGGCCCTGTCTCACGCTTCGCCTCTGTAGCGGCTTTACATCTTCTCCTGATGCTATACTACACCCTTGAATAGGCCCCCTTTTCCGACAATCCCACTTGATTCGTTAAAATAATTCGCTTTTTTAAACAAAGATACAATAAGGCCAAAGCGCATTTTTAAATTCAATGCACTATAATTGCATCATACAAAAAGGCCCTCACTTCTTTTCAGAAATAAGGGCCTTTTTGAGAATTGAACAAGCAGCTAACCTAGCTCACGGCTAGCTAACTGCCTATTCAGAGACTCGAACTACTTTTTCTTTTCTGCAGAAGCAGGTGCAGGGGTCGCAGCCGTAGCTGTGGTGGTGCCTTCAGTCTTAGTCGTTGCCTTAGGCTTATTCACATTCAAACGGTCCATTATTACCTGGGTTACATCATTTTTAGGATCAGCTGTAATAACGATAGGTCCAGCTGCATTCAAAACGATGCTAGCGCCCCGCTCTTGACGAAGCGTTTCTGTAACATTTTTGACATCATCAGCAAAGCCTTTCATCAAAGCCTCTTGCTGTTGGCTAAGCGTACGGCTTACCTGCTGTTGATATTGGTTAAACTCTACTTCTTTTTGTTGAACCACTACTTCCTTTTGTTTGGCTTCATCTTCAAATTTTTTGCGAGCCTCTTCCGTTAAAGCAGGATTATTGGCTTTACCCAGGAGGTCTTGTACTTCATTGGCAATCGTAACGCCTTTTTCATACATTTCCTTCAGCTCTTTATTGGCTTTTTCTTCAGAGGCTTGCAGCTTTTGCTGAGCATCCTGAACCTTCCAATAACCATTAAAAATAACTGCCGCATCGGCTGTCAAAATAAGGTCTGCGGCTGGTTTAGATACTGCATCTGCAGCATATACACTACCAACAAAGGCCAAAGCGGCCGTTAAACAAGTAAGGGACTTTAACATAATAGGATAATTTAGAATAATAGGGGAAAAGAATGTGTAGCAGATTTAGAACACTGTGCCAAACGAGAAATTAAACTGCCAAGAACGGGATTCACCTTTTTGTACTCGAAGTGGGTAAGCTAAATCAAGTCGGATAGGTGCCCCCATGACAAAAATACGGGCTCCGACCCCCACATCATGCGCATATTGAGACGTATCCCAATTCCAATGACCTGCATTTACGAAACCAATGTCATAAAATGCAGCCAAACGAATCGGCTGAAGCACCTGGAAGGAATACTCTGTCGAAGCAAAAGCATAGGTATTGCCCCCAATGACCTCGCCCTTGCTATCCTTGGGACCAATATCCCGGTAATCATACCCCCGCAAATTGGTTGGCCCGCCCAAATAGTAAGCTTCAAAGAAAGGAACCGGCTTATTATTAAACGAAGTAATCGTCCCTGTCCGGCCAACGATAGAGAAAACCTGGTTTAAAGTTTTAAAAGTAGGCCACCAACGCCCCCCTTGTACTTCAAGGCGCACAAAGTCTGCTGTGCCACCCAAGCCAGCTACATCCGCAATTAATTTAATACGGCTCCCTCGAGTCGGCATCAAAAGGCTATCCATCGTTTCACGTGTAATAGCTGCCCCAATCTGGGAAATCGTATGCTTACCTGCATTGCTTAAAATGAGTTGAGACGCATCTTTCTGAACATTATGAATGTCAATAACCTCAATACGATAATAAGGGCGAATAACAAACAACTCGACTAAACGCTTACGAAAGTAGAGCTCAAGCCCGTAGCGCAGCTCATCATAAACGCTACTGACGTATTTTGCATCTGTACGGAAAAGATCGAAACCAAAGGCCAACTCGCGGTCAAAAAGCCAAGGCTCTTCAAAGTTTAAGAAAATACTGTTCGATTTAGACCCGACTGATAGCCGTACCCGCAGCTTTTGGCCGGCCCCTTGAAAAGCACTATTATAATTAAAAATATCAAAATTCGACTGCGTCAATTCAACAAAGGCTACGGCTTGCTCCACTGAACTAAAGCCTACCCCAAACTGAACATTGCCCGTGCGTTTCTCCTTCAGCGTAATACGCAAATTACGACGGTTAGGGATAGGGACTGCTTCGGGAGATAAGCTGACTTCTTCAAAAAAGAGGGTCTGCTTCAAGCGTTCCTCACTGGCCTTCATCCGGACAAGGTCAAAAACATCCCCCGGCGCCAAAGCGAGTTCCCTCAAGATAACGTTCGATTTTGTCTTTGTATTCCCTTCAAGCAGCAAGCTTTCCACAAAAAACTTCCCGCTTTCTTTTATAACAAAATTTAGCCCAATATGCCCCGTCTCTAAATCCGGCAAACGTTCTGCATACACGCCTGTCTCCAAATAGCCGGATTGCCCATAATAATCCCGAATATTTTCCAGCGCTTCATTAACAGCCGTTGGGGAGAATACATCGCCCGACGCAAGCCCAAGGATTGCAGCCAATTTATCCCCCGCATACAACGTATTGCCCTCAAATGTCACATCCCCAGCATAATAGCGCGTCCCCTCTTCAATCGTAATATTAACGATCATACTATGCTCGCTCGGGTAAGTAAAAGATACACCCGCCTCAGGAACCGCGACATCTAAAAAGCCTTCATCTTTATAATAGGCAATAACACGGTCTAAATCTTCACGGAAAAGGCTTTCTTCAAGAATGCCCGAGCCCGTTATCCAAGAAAATATCCACCAACGCTTCGTCTGCATCACATCGCGCAAGTCATCCGCCTTCACATGCGCATTACCAATAAAGTTAAAGTCTGAAAGCCTCAGCCGGGCCCCTTCATTAATTTCAAAGCGGACTAGCGCCTCCCCTAGTTGCTCATTACGCTCGATACTGTACGTAACCCGCGCATGGGCATAGCCCTTTTTCTCATAAAAATCAGCCAAACGTTCGGCATCTCGCTTAATGTCCAGGTCACTCAAAAGGGCGCCCTTCTTGCTTAAAACCTCCCGCTCTAGCTGAGTTACTTTATACTCCGTATTACCAACAAATTGAATATTTTGGATCCGGTACTTACTAACGAGCAAAAAGGTTAAACGCACCTTGCTCCCCGTTGGATCCGTCTCGCGCTTGGCTTCAATAAAATCGTAAACCCCGCTATTATAGAGCGAGCGGACGGATTCATCTACAAGCAGCGGATCATACGGCAGCCCCTCTCTCATGGCAATATTAGCCATGGCCGCATCAATATTAATCTGCTGGCCCCCTTGGACCTCAATCCTCACAGACTCTACAATCGGCGCCTCTTGTGCTATGACAGCAAAGGGAAATACTAGCAAAAACAAAGAAGCTTTAAGCTTCTGCGTGAAACTTTTTGAAAAGTGCATGCGCGGGGAAAACAGAAATAAAGAGATTATTGAACCAATATCAAAAGTGAACTAACGGCGTTATGAGATCAGGAGATCACAACCTTTCCAAACAAAATCCGATAAAAAAACAAAATAATACGTATACAAATAGCGCTTATTAAGAGACTCAGGACTGATAAGCAGGCGCCTCGGTATGTGTATAATTTTCAAACCGTGTTAGGTTCTTCGTAAAGGCAACAGTGACGCTGCCCACCGGGCCATTGCGGTGCTTGGCCAAAATTAAATCGCGCAGGACGACAGGGGCGGCCATATCCTCTTCGTCATTCGTATCTTTTTTCTTAGCCAGTAAAATAACCATATCCGCATCTTGCTCGATAGAGCCCGATTCGCGCAAATCTGACACACGGGGCTGGCGACGCTCTTTTTCGGATTCACGGTTCAGCTGGGCTGCGATAATGACCGGCACATTCAGCTCCTTCGCCATAGCCTTTACCCCACGGGAAATTTCTGCAATCTGCTGCTCCCGCGGCGCCCGCGAGTCCGTTCCCGAGACAAGTTGCAAATAGTCAATCACGACCAGCCCTAATTTTTGCTGGGCATGCACCCGACGCGCTTTAGCTCGGAGTTCCAGAATCGTTAAATGCCCAGAATCATCAATCCATAAAGGCGCCTCTTTAAGCTCACTCGCAGACCGAACTAAATCTCGCTGCTGCTCAGCCGGCAAAAAACCATCTTTGAGCTTCGTGAAACTCACCCGCGCGCGGCTACACAAAAGGCGCATAGCAAGCTGATCTGCCCCCATCTCCAAGCTAAACATTAAGGTAGGCACAGGCTTAGCATTTTTACCACGAGGCAATATTGCGGCCTCCGCAATGTTCAGCATAAGACTTGTCTTCCCCATAGAAGGACGGGCCGCTACGACAATCATCTCTTGCGGATGAAAACCAAAAGTCAGCTTGTCTAAATCGGTAAAACCCGAAGTAACTCCCGTTAACTCACCTTTATTTTGTAGCATGCGGTTGACCAAATTAACCGCATCATTAACCGTGTCTTTAAGAGGTTTCGCACTATCACTAATCCGGTCTTCGCTTAACCGAAAAACATCGCGCTCCACCAAGTCAAGAAATTGATCCACATCCTCTTGGCCCGCATAAGCCGCTTCAATGGCATTACTCGAGGCCCTAATAAGCCGGCGCAAAAGCGAAGCATCCCGCACGCGCTTTAAATAATGGGGCAAATGGGCAGAAGTAGCGATGCGGTCTGTAATTTCGGCTAAATACGCATGGCCCCCTATTTCCTCCAAGTGATTTTTGGCCCGCAAATGATCGGCCAAAATAATTTCGTCTACCGGAGTACCCGATTCATACAAGGCCAGCAAAGACTGATAAATTAACTGATGCCCTGGCTTATAAAAGGCATCCGCTGTAATTTTACCCTCAATACAGCAAGAAATACTTTCCTGCCCGCCTTCAATAATACAAGCGGCAATCAATGCCTGCTCCGCCTCTAAACTATGAGGCGGTACTCTGTCCCCTACACGACGTGCCAAGGCCACCCCCGAATACGAAGTACCCTCTCCACGAAGGTTTGATTTTTTAAAAGAAGATTGAGAATCCACGACCAGATAAAAATATTAAACCAAGGAGGCACGAATGCTTCCTTGGTCAATTTTACCTAAGCCACTAATGGGATTAAGCACCTTCAACGGGCGTTTCAATTGGGTTTTCCGAAACCACTTCGAAGTGGAACTCATGCACCACATCCGGGTGCAATTTAATTTTTGTAGAATGCTTGCCCAATGTCTTAATAGGGTGATGCAAAGCCAAACGGCGTTTTTCGAGCTGAATACCTTCTTCCGCTAAACGGTTTAAAAGGTCTTGAGCCGTAACCGCACCGAACATTTTGCCCCCTTCACCTGTCTTGACCGCAATGGCGATGCTGACAGCCTCAAGCTGACGAACAAGCGCAGCGGCGTGCTCCAGCTCTTTGGCCTCACGGGCTAAACGAGCAGACTTTAGTGCCTCAACTTGACGGCTATTAGAACGGCTTACAGGAACCGCCATTTTGCGAGGCAGCAAAAAATTGCGCGCAAAACCGGCCCGTACTTTAACTTGATCTCCCTCGCCACCTAAACCATCGACAGGAGTTAATAATAAAATTTCTGAGAGTGCCATGATAACTAATTGATTCTTATAGACTTAAAAAATAATACAAGGGACTAAAAAGGGACGTCTTCATCTAACTCAGCCACGGCTGGGGCAGCAGCTGGCGCAGGACGGCTACTCGTTGTAGACCGTGGGGCTGGGGCATGCTCTTCGTAAGTATGGCCACCGGCTGCATGGGCTTCTTCCCCTGTTTCTGTACGGGCTCCCACAAACTGGAAAGACTCTAGCACAATCGTCAACTTGTTGCGACGTTCACCCGTTTGGCTCTCCCATTGGTCGAAACGGAGGCGCCCTTCTACTAAAAGCGGCTTACCCTTTGTCGCATACTTGGCGATAACTTCTGCCGGGCGGCCAAAAGCATCGATATCAACAAAGACCACTTCTTCCCGGCGAGTACCATCTGCTGTTGTAAAAGCGCGAGAAGCCGCTAACCCAAATTTGCAAATGGGGGCACCACTGGCAGTCACACGTAATTCTGGATCACGCGTAAGGTTGCCAAGCAAGATAACTTTGTTGAAAGAAGCCATGGGAGAAAAAACCGTTGAGAGGAAAACCCTTAACGATTCTCAATAAAGATACGGTTGACGGACCTGTCGAGGCGAAAGCGCACTTTGATAGAAACCGGAAGTGCCGGAACCCCATCAAAATCAACTTGCAAGTAATGACCTGCAGGAAATTTACGATCAGTTGCACGGGTAAACTCGCGCATGCCGAGATTTTCAGAAGCCACCACTTTGCCTTGAAGGGCCGTGATAGCATCTTTAACCTTCTGCATTAACGCATCTACCGACTCCTGCAAATCGCGGGTATCGAGGATGAAAATAGCCCGATAAGGGCGTGCGGATATAGACTGACTCATAATTATCGTTTACGTTCGATTAAGTGTATTCATAGCTTTTGCGGACCCCTGGGTAACCAAAAGTTGCAGGCCATTTATAAAGGTAGGAAGGGCTATAGCAAGCGTGCTTTGCTCTTGCGAGGAAAAAGGGCCGAGTACGTACTCGGCTAAGTCCATAGCCGGATGGGGTTTCTCCCCAATACCAAGACGATACCGCAAAAAGCCACAACCCAAATGCTGGATCAAGCTTTGAACACCGTTATGGCCGCCACTGCCTTGGGTTACGGTAAGCCGGGCTTTGCCTAACGGGAAAGCAGTTTCATCGTGAAGGGCACATACGCTGCTTAAAGGATAGTCGTAATAGCGCAATAAAGCACTAACGGACTCCCCACTTAAATTCATATATGTCAGCGGCTTAAGCAAGTGAACCACCTGCCCTGCAACACTGCCTTTAGCGACTTCCGCCTTAAAACGGCGCTCGTAGCCCCAAGAGGCTCCGATTGCCTGTGCAAAAGCGTCTACTACTATAAACCCGAGGTTATGGCGGGTGCCGTTATACGTTGGCCCAGGGTTACCTAGGCCGACGATGACGGCTATGGACATGTCTCAAAGAACAAAGAGGCGCGCGCTATTTTTTAGCCGCGGGTTTGGCAGGGGCTGCCTTAGCAGGAGCTGCTTTGGCAGCAGGCTTTCCACCAGCCTTAACAGGCGTGGCATCAGCTTCTACTGCTTCAACAGGGGCCTCTACAACAACCGGCGTCATACAAGCCACCACTACCTGATCAGGTGCCGCCAAGTAAGTAACACCGGGAAGTACCGGCAGCTCGCTTACATGGATGGATTGCCCCAAGTGAAGATTTGAAATATCAATATCGATCGACGAAGGTAGATCCTTAGGCAAGGCCTTCACATCGAGTGAGTGGAGCACAACATTTAAGTTGCCATTCTCAACAATAACCCCCGGACATACCCCTACAGTATGCACTGGAACGTGAATATGGAGAGCGTCTTCTGGGCAAATTTCGTGGAAATCTACGTGAAGGAGGCGGTCATTGGTCGGGTGGCGCTTGACTTCCTGAAGAAGAGCAAGGGCTTTTTTGCCATCCTCATCCACCTCAATAATGGCGAGAGAAGACCCTACCTGGCGCATTAAAACGCGCAAAGCAGACTCTTCGATAGCCAAAGGCCGAGAGGCAGACTTTTTACCATAAATAACCGCTGGGACCTGGCCTGCGCGGCGCAAACGACCGGCGCGAAGGGTTCCAACCGCTGAGCGAGACGATACACTGAGTTTAAACTGCTTCATACACTAATAAAATCCTATAAAACTTAGCCGGGCACCAGCCCTTTGCCACTGAAGGAAATCGAACGCTAGGCTTTCGTTGCCGAAAAGCAACTCTAACTTTTAAGTGTTTTTGAAGAAAATGACATTTTCTGCAAAAAACCGACCAAAAACTCAAAAGACAAGCATTTTGAGACCGCTGCATAATAGCGATTTCCAACAAAACACAGAAAAAATTCGAATTTTAGGGCCTGGGATTATGAAGAGACCGCTCGCAGAATTCTTTGATTTGAGGAATTTGTAGGACGAAGTGACGAGTGTACATAGGGTACTCGAGGAACGACAACTGACCAAAAACTCATAAAGCATGCATTATGCAGCGGTCTCATTTTAGCTCTACCCCATTCGCTCGTGCAATCCTTCCAAAAGCTGCAACGCTTCATTTAAACGGGGGAAGTCCAACTCATGACTCTTCATCCGCAGGGCAAATAAAAGCCGCGTATCCTCGATTAATCCTGTATGCACCGGGAAGGGGTGCTCTTCCTCAATCCTGCAAAAGCCAAGGGCCCGTTGGCATAAGTTGCCTGTAATCTGAGGATAATCCCGCACCAAATACACGAGCAGGTCCTCCCCTTCCCGCTCGAGGCATAGCTCCCCCACGCGGTCAATTTCAAGGTCCACCACGCCTTCCTCATTAAAAACTAGATCTGGCACCTCGATGGAGCGGCCAAATTCGGTTATCACTTCGTCTATACGGGCCATAGTAAATATAAGAATATATGAATGCTAATGCTCATAAACTACCCTCCATCCTTAGCGCTATTCTCAACCTCCTCCTCCTCAATAGCAACATCCAGAGCCTGTTGCGTTGAAGAGAGAAGGCGCGTTCGATGATCCCCTGTTGGGTAAATTTTTTGAGGCAAAAGCCGTAACTGCTCGTGTAAGCCGGTTAAAAAGTAAATTTGCCAAGCAAGCTCCCGGGCCCCCATTTTTTTAGGAATAGCCGCAATAACGCCAAAATCAACCCGCAGGGCCTCTACCAACTGGAATAACTGATCCATCAAGCTCTCCACATCATTCGAAATCCCCTCGCCAAAGTTTTGCTGCATCCGGGCCAAGAGGTTAGCTAAATTACGCGCAATATTATTGACCACCCCTACTTGATAAAAATTATCCATAATCGCCTTCAAGTGCCCTTTCTCAATAGAAGGCCCTTCAGCGCTCATATCGCTCGTTGCCGCTTTTAAAAGAAAGTCCAAGCCATCACGCAGCTTTCCAGCCCCATATTCCTTCCGCAAGGCTCGGTAAGTGTTCGAAATCCCCTCCTGGGAAAGAATCGTCTCCCGGTAAAAATCCCGTAAATCATCTACATCGGCCAGCCCCGCTTCAGCCGCTTGCTGGGCTTCCCCCGCAATATTAATTCCTGCTCGTACCTGCGGGCCGGATTTTTCCATCAACTGCTCTTTAGCCTGCCGCACAATAGCCGCGAGCTCCGTATCCCCTTCCGCCAAAAGCGCCTCCTCTGCATAAGATAAGGCTTGGAATTGATCAGACACATCGGAGAAACGCCGGCCAACCTCTGTTAAAACATCCCCCGGGGTCTTATTTTGCAGCGTTTTCAACCCCTCCAACAAACTCTTAAGGAGCGCCGCCGTTTTTTGACCCGGCATCTTCCCGGAGTAGAGATCAGCTAAATCCTTGGCTGCTACGGGCTCTTTTCCCCTCTTCTGCCGCCCCTCCATCATCCGTCGCCTAGCCATTTCTTTTTCTACGCGTTCAGCCGCTTGCCCTGCAGCCGTGTCCACCTGCCGGGAAATGACAGATGAAGCATAAGGGTTTAACCGGGCTTTTTGCCCATTAAAAACAGCCAACCGTTGGTCGGATTTTTTGGCCGACAACTGAGCATCTAGCTGCCCGCTGGCCGCGGATTGCCTAATACGTGTACTGTCCACAGGGGTATAAGTCTAAAATAAAAAGACCGCTACATAATGGCTTATTAAGAAGAAAAGTCATTGTTTTCGGATTTTCTATTACTGGGATTATTTAGAGACCGATTGCAGAATGCTTTGATTTTGAGGAGTTTGTAGGACGGAGTGACGAGTGTACATGGGGTACTCGAGGAACGACAACCGACCAAAAATTCAAAAGAAATGCATTGTGCAGCGGTCTCATAAAGGGGAAGCTTTCCTATCCTATCTATGCTAAAACAATGCCCTTGCCGAGGTTTTTTTCATTTCGCAAGGCTTTCGCTTGACCACTCTCAATTTTCTGCATTGTCTCGTGGCCTTCTGAAGAGTCGGGCCGTAGCGCAGCCTGGTAGCGCACTTGCATGGGGTGCAAGGGGTCG
Organism: Opitutia bacterium; assembly: GCA_025363025.1. Taxonomy (GTDB): domain Bacteria; phylum Verrucomicrobiota; class Verrucomicrobiia; order Opitutales; family JANYEO01; genus JANYEO01. Next base: position 9,396 of record JANYEO010000122.1, on the reverse strand, counting down.
AGAGTTCGAATCTCTCCGGCCCGACCATCGGAAATAAAAAGCCTTAGATCAATACGATCTAAGGCTTTTTATTTCATTAGGCTAATAACAACCTATATAAGGCCTCTATATCCTGTAGTTGGTAAGCAAAATACGGCATACTCCAGCTACCTAAGCCAATTATACAGCGGCCTCATTGTATCCAATCACCTGATCGAATGCCAGATGGTTGGATCAATTTTCAATTTCAGCTTACGTGCTTATTCAGAGGCACGAAAGTTCAACTGCGAGGGAACATCAGGAATGGACACAAAGAATGCGTTCGGGTCAAAAAATTCAATGGTTTGATTATTATTGTTGTTGTTGTTGTTGTTGTTGTTGTTGTTGTTGTTGTTGTTGTTGTTGTTGTTGTTGTTGTTTAAAAATCCGTAAATTCTGCTTTTAGGATTGAGGAGGTCGGCCAAGGTGCATGCACCAGTCAATGGATTTATTTCAGACCAATTAGGGTCAGTTTCCCATCTACCCATAACCTCCTGTTCAACAGATTGATAAATCTGGAAAACTGTTCTACCAGAATTGTCTACAACTGATAAATCAACTCCCTTGTCGATCACCCGTTGAAAAAGATTCAAGTAAGCTACTATATCCCTAGCATCAAAATCCCCATGAGCGTCTATAAGTCCCTCCAATAAACAGTGTAAAAGCGTTTGCCCTTGGTTATTAACGCCAAACACATTTGCCCGAAGAGTTAGCAACGTTTCAACTGCCTGTATTTGGCCCCAGGTCGCAGCTATTTGAACAGGAGAAGAACCACTTATTGTCTCAATAACGTTAATATCCACACCAAACTGCTGCAAAACCCGTATCGCCTGTGAATGATCATTCATAGCGGCTAAATGTATCGGCAGGTGCCTGCGCATCGAATTTTCCTCATCCTCGACGACAGCAACATCTTCATAAGCATAATTTACTCTCAGCGAAGCAGGCAATTTATAGGCGGAGTCAAATGTCAGAGCAGCTTGCAGATCATTAATCTTATCATCTGTCAACGGATCCCCTCCATTGTGAAGTAGATCATGTATAAATTCCTTATCATGCATTTGTTGCATTAGCTTTTTCCCTGCATCTGTCAGCTCATTTAATATAGCCGCGTAAGAAGGGGGTGGAGGCGTCGTTTCGTTTTCCATTTCTTCATCCATTGAGTCTTCAGATGAGCTATCCGATTCATCGTTAAACGCATCATGATCATCCCCTGCATTATCAAAGGCAAACGCGCTCAAGAAAGGCATGCAACAAGCCAATATTATTGAAATATATAAATGTTTAATCATTTTAGCGCTTAATTAGATTGAGAAATAAAATGCCATCATTGCCTCTTGGCATAAAACAATAAAATATTGAAAAATCCACAAGTTAAACTCAAGTTAATTTTACACACCCACCCAATAAATTCAGTCGCGGCCTTATTTCCCGAAATAAAATTTCAGCCTTTCGCCAAAATATCCTGCTATACTCAACCGAAAAACCTCGGTTTTCAGCCACCAAGCAGCCACGCTCAATCGATACTCGATGCATCAATCCTTTTTAAAATCTCTCAGAACCGCCTTTTTCTCAGGCCTACTTCTTTTACTGCCTTTAGCTGCAACGTTATGGGTCGTCAGCTTTCTTTTAAGTAATGTAGGGCTCCCGGCAAGCACATGGGTATTTTATTTTTTAGACCCCGCCATGCGGAGCAACCCTTGGATAGAGATCGGCCTCAGCGTTATCTCAACCGGGGTAGTCGTCATCCTTATCACAAGCTTCGGGCTTTTCTCTCGCTACTTTTTAGGGCGCATTTTTGTCAATATAGTAGAAAACATCCTGTCGAAAGTCCCCTTTGTTAAAACCGTCTACAAGACAACCAAGCAAATTGTCGAAACCTTTAAAAAAGAAGACCAAAACGCCTTTCAAAAAGTCATTTTAATCGAATACCCCAGGCCCGGCAGCTATGCCATTGCCTTCCAAACCAGTACCACCCCGTGCGAGCCGCATGAAAAAACAGGCAAACGGTTAATTCACGTTTTTATGCCTACTTGTCCCAATCCTACAACGGGCTTTCTTTTTTTATTGGATGAAGCTCAGGTTACGCACCTCGATATGACGATGGGGGATGCCATGAAGCTCATTATCTCCTGCGGGGCCGTAGTTCCTAAAAGTACAGCTCAGTAAAAAGACTCCATGCAATTCTTTGCAGCAGAGCGGCGTATTGCCTTAAGCGTTGGGGAGTTAGCCGCCTTTCGTACGGGGCTTGCTGCCCCTCCTTCCAGACGTAGCGTGGGCCGTGCCGCCCTGGGGCAAGCTTGGCATAATACGCTGCGTACACGCACAGCAGCGCTTTACCCAGAGGCCCAGTTCGAAGTCGTTATAAAGGCAAGCCTCCCTCACCGCGGCTGGGTGATAGAAATAGAAGGCCGGATAGACCAAGCCATTCCCGAGGCCGACGGCTGGCGCTTTACTGAAGTCAAAAGCATTACGCTGCCCCTGCCCATGCATCCCTCCTTTTTGCTGGAGCGTTACCCAGCCTATGCTTGCCAAGCCGTGGCCTACGCGTGCATGGCGCGAAGCCTTCCCGCATATGCTGACAAACGCATAGAGACAGAGCTCCTCTTTGTCGAAGTCCAAACAGGCATTACCCAGGCCCTTCCTTTAGGCGCAGCAGACGAAGGCTTTTTCTATACCCAGCTAGAAGCCCTCATCGCTTATGCAGAAGATACTTATTTAAGACGAGAGCGTATCCACGCGGCCGATCTTTCCCTTCCTTATCCAGAGCTGCGGCCAGAGCAAACAGCCCTCCTCCAAACTTTAAAGGAGGCCCCAGAAGACGTCCGTATCCTCGCGCTCGAAGCCCCCACCGGGTTTGGCAAAACCGGCATCACCCTTTACTGGGCGCTAGAGGCACTCAAAGCAGGTCACTGCGAACGGATCATTTATTTAACCGGCAAAACCACCGGGCAATGGGCGGTCGAGCGCGAGCTTGCTCGTATCATCCCCCCAGGTACTCCCATTCGCAGCCAAGCCTTTAGGAGCAGGGAAGACCACTCCATCCGTTCCCCCCTTCACACATGCGACCCTTTTGGCCTGCTATGCAATGAAGGCCTCGAAGCCCGCTGGCAACGGGCCGGCATTCAGCTCTCCGATCTATTTGATAGCGGCTCTTTTTCTGTCGAAGCCGCTAAAAAAGTCGGGCACGAAAAAGGCCTTTGCCCCTATGCCCTTAGCCGCAGTGCCCTTGCCTTAGCGGATGTCTGGGTGTCGGATTATAATTACGTCTTCTCCCCCGCTCATAGTGGTGTTTTCGAAAACCAAATAGCCTATGAGCCCGGGCGCACCCTCCTCATCGTAGACGAAGCCCACAACCTGCCCACCCGTGTGGCCGATGCCCTTTCAGGAGCCCACACCTTTGCCGAAGCAGCGCATATCTTAGAAGAACTCCGCCTGGGAGACATCCCCGCCCCCCTTATGGCCGCCTGGGAGAATTGGGTACATTTTCTAGAACAATTACCTGCAAGCAAATGCATGGAGGAGTCCCTAGTATACACCCTGCTAGACGTGGCAGAAAAAGTCGCAGAAATGGTGGAAAAACACCTCGTCTACCCGGTCGAAGTCCCCAGCGAAACCCGCTTAAAACTCTGGCAAGCCGCAGAGGTACGTGGCTTCCTGGCCGATGCCCGCTTTGAGAAACTCATCCACTCCCCTCAAGCGGGCACCCTCACCCTCACCTGCCTAGATGCCCGGCGGGTTATCCGGGCCGTGTTAGACCGTTTTGGCAAAAGCGTCCTCATGTCGGCCACCCTAGCGCCCCTTCCCGCTTTTATCGAGAGCTGCGGGCTCAAAGCCACAGCTGTTCACCCCATCACAGCCCCCTGCCCCTGGCGGGACAATGCCTATAACGTCGCCCTAGATACCCGGCTAGACACCCGTTTTCGCCTGCGCCCCCAAGCCTACGACCTAACGGCCGAGACCTTGGCCCACCTTAAGGCCGCCTCAAAAAAAGGCCCAGCCGTTGGCTTCTTCCCTTCTTACGCTTATGCAGAAGCCGTTTACCACGCCCTCAAAAATAAAGCCCCAACCCTGAACGTGGCCCTACAGCCGCCCATGGGGGATCTGGCAAGCCAAACCCATTTTCTAAAAAGAGCGCTAGAAGAAGCCGATATCCTCTTACTCGTTCTCGGTAGCCGCTTTTCAGAAAGTGTAGACCTTCTCGGCGGGCACATCACCCATGCCCTCGTTGCCGGCCCGGGCCTCCCCGCTATGTCCACGGTAGAAGAAGCCGCGCGGGATCTTTTAAAAGATAAAGGCCAAAAAGCCGCCTTTCGCACCATCTACCAAATCCCTGCCATGCGCAAGGTCCACCAAGCCTTGGGGCGCTTAGTCCGCAGCCCTCAGCAAACAGCGCATGTCCTCCTTCACTGCCAACGCTTTGGAGAACACGACTATCATAACCTTCTGGACCCCACTTACCACCCCAAGGCCCTTATTAAAACTGAGGCAGACCTTATTAAATGGCTAGGCCCTTAGAGACCGCTTGTAGAATGCTTTGATTTTAAGGAATTTGTAGGACGGAGTGACGAATGTACATACGGTACTTGAGGAGCGACAACCGACCAAAAACTCATAAAGCATGCATTATGCAGCGGTCTTATAGCCTATAAATAATCTACCATCCAATAGTCACGCTTGCCAAAAGATCATCAACGCGTTTCAGTGGTGGAAATTAGATACTTTTATAAATTGAACATGTTTTTACGCCTCATTCAATGGCTCTTCGGCAGAAAACGCTGGAAGACCTCCCCTCGTATCCTCGGAGGGGCCAGCCATAGGCCTTGGACAAAAGCCGTTACCTTGAGCGAGCGTGGAGCCTTTGACCGGGCTCACTTTGGTAAATATGACCGCCCTGGGCGAGGCCGCTTACTCCTCAAATGGGTTATTATTCTACCTTTAATCGGAGTTACGCTTTGGTTTATTTGGGAAAGCCTAGGAGCCATCCAGCTCTTCTAAAAAGACCTGCTATTGCAGCTTCAAAGCCGCGCATGGGGCACATCAGAGCCCCACGCACTTCCTGCAGCCCCCCGAAGATTAATATCTCTACCCCGGTTAGGTTGATGGTTAGGCGCATTAAGTTCCCGCTCCATGCGCTCTAAAAACGCCCGCGGATACCGCTCCATCAAAGACAATCGTACCCCTGCCAGCAAATGATGCCCACGCGCCGGATCTAAAGATTTCACAATAGCCTGCGCCACCCCAACCGGGTCTTCCGCAGCTAATACCTGCGCTAACTGTACCGGAACATCATAACCGGCCAGTATTCTTGACTGAGCCCGCTTCGGCCATTTCTTCGCCCCCCCACAATAAACATACTTTGGTAATCGGAATAACCGGCCTAAAACTATAGTCCAATAACTTTCAGACAACTCCTGTCCTTGGGCCGCTCCAATTACCGCCTGCAAACAGCTCGCAGCCCTGGCATAAGACAATACGGCCTCAATATGCAGCCAAAAATCACATACATGTAAATAGGATCGAGCAGCCACAGCCGTGGTACGATCATCTTCAGAAAGAGCGGCCAAAAGCACCTCCTCGTCGAAAAACTGTATCAATAACTCTTCTCTTTCATAACCTGCCTCGAGAAAAGGTATGATACTTAAGAAAAAAGCTATCCCTACCCACAACTTTTTTAAAGTCAGCATACGGTAATCAACAAACCGTAGTCGCCAAAATTTTTCAACCCAAAATGGCTTATTGCAAGTAGTCTTCGCAAGATTGACATATCGACTGGAACCCGCTCATACTGATCCTCTTCATTTTTGCCTCTTACTACTATTATGATTTACTGGCTCCAAACTGTCCTCGGGAAACACTTAAAGTGGTTATTCATAACCCTTCTGTTCGTTATTATTGTTTCATTCGTCTTCACCATTGGAGCCGCTCGCGGCTTAGGGGAGCCCGATACAGAAGTGAAGCGCCGCTCATTCTACGGGTTTGATCTTAATAACCCAAGCCAAATGGCCCATTTAGAAAAAGGGGCTATTTTAAGCCAAATTATGGGAACAGCCCCCATGCTCTTTGGCTTAGGTGGACAAGAAGGCCTACTGCTCGGTCGCGCCGCCCTCCTACACATAGCCAACCAGCTAGAGATACCCGCTCCAACGGAAGAAGCCTTAACACATTACTTAAAAAACGATATCTCCTTTTTCAAAAACGATAAAAACGAGTTCGATCCTGCAGCCTACAAACGTTTTACCGACTGGGCTTACAACACGCCCGAATTCGGACAAACTCTCACAACCCAGCTCGTAGAAGAAGATTTCCGCATTAGCCAGGTCAAGCCCCTGCTATCAGGCCAAGACGTCCTCCCTTACGAGGCCGAGTATCAACTTGCCCTAGCAAAAACTAAATGGACAGTCGATGTTGCTACCCTCAGCATCAAAGACATCTCCATGCCCGAACTGCCTGATGAAGCCGCTCTCAAAGCCTTCTACGACGCCAATACATTTCGCTATGTCGCCCCAACACAGCGTGGCCTCACCTACGTGTTATTCAAAACTCAACACTATGCCCCCCTCGTTTCAGCCCCAAGCCAAGAAGCCCTGAAGGCTTTTTATGAGCGCCACCATGCCCACTTTTCAAAACCCAATGCAGAGGGTAAACTCGAAAACACCCCCTTTGAATTAGCCAATCTAAAAGAAGTTGAAGCCCTCTACCGTGATGACAAAGGCTATCGCCTTGCCACCGAAGCCGCAGAAGACTTTGTCATCTCCTTATACGAGCAAGCAACACCTTATGGCTCCCAGGCCTTTTCCGAGCTTCTCAGCAAAAATGAGCTTAAGTTAAACACCCTGGCTCCATTTGACCAAGGGTCAATCCCCACGGCTGGCCCCTTTGCCCCAGGAGAGTTTACTCAAGCTTTTGCCCTCGATGCCACGCGGTATTACTCAGACGCATTTCCCGTTGCAACAGGAGCGGGTATTTACTTCTTAGACCGAGAAATTGCCGAACGCACTCAACCCTACGAAGCAGTCCACGCTCAAGTCTTGGCAGATTATGAGATTGAACACGCACAAAAAGCCTTTAGCGAAAAAGGTATTACCTGCTATCAAGCCCTCGTAGCCGCCAATACTGCAGGCCAAAACTTTACTGAAGCCGCAAAAGCTCAAAACTTAAACGTCACCCCTTACGACGAATTTGACCTAGAAAACCCACCGGCGCAAATCCCTGGCCCTGTCCTCATGGAACTCCCTCGGATTGCCCCAGGGGCCATTTCCCCTATGATTACCGTGGGTGACACAGGGTATTTCCTCCATGCCCGCGGAAAAGTCGTCCCCCATACACTGGATGAAGCCGCTCCAGAAATTCAAGCACAGCTCAAAGAACTACGAGAAATCACCCAGCTTTTAGGACGCGCCCAATTTATTCAAGAATTAGTCACTCGAGGCCTTGAAGCCGCAGAGCATAAAACAGTAAAAGACTAAGATTAAACACTCCCATAAAAAGGCCGCGGTAGAATCAAGTTATTCTGCCGCGGTCTTTTTTACAGAAAACATCCCTGCGTTAAAAAACTTAGCACAGTCTAGTCCTAATGCGTGATGCAAGGCGCAAGAAGCTTCTACCATGGCCTCTAAGGGTAAAAAAGCCGAAATTCGTTTACCACAAGCAACTATCCCTTGTGGCTGAAAAGGGCTCATAGTTTTCTGAAAAAAAGACTGTCCCTTAGCAACCCCTGCCCCTACCCAAGAAAGACGCGCAACAGGGCCCAGTAAATTTAACGTGGCTTCTTTAAAGCCTCCTTGCTCTAAAAGGGTACCAACCTTCCATACCTCATCCCCCTGAATATTAAATGCAAGCCCCGTATTGTGATACTGAAACCCATCTGCCGCGATGCCCTTTTGAGCTAAAACTCGCATCCATTGGCCAATATAAAACGAGGCCAATCCTGCAACCTGAACCCCCATACGTTGTGTATCTAAAGCAATAGCATTAACAGCAGGAGCACTACGGCTAACTAAAGAACCAGGCGTATCTTCAAAAGAAGAACGTACGACAAAAGCGACACCTGCACGTTGAGCAAAAGTAACAGAGCGCGCTTGCATGACACGAGCCCCGAGGGTTGATAATTGAGCCAACGTTTCAAAACTGATAGCCTGTAGAAAATTGGCTGAAGGTACAATAGCCGGATCAGCCGTAAATATACCCGGTACATCCGTATAAATCTCACACGCCTCGGCTTTTAAAGCTGCAGCTAAGGCTAAGGCCGTTAAGTCTGACCCGCCTCGCCCTAAAGTAGTCAAGGCTCCTTCTTTTGTAGCACCCTGAAAACCAGCAACAACAGGAACCTCTCCTGCAGCAATTGCCTGGGTAATAAACTGACACTGTATATCTAAAATACGGGCTTGCGTGTGACGGTTATTCGTTAAAATCCCCGCCTCGATGCCAGAAAAAGGCCGAGCAGCAATGCCCTCTGCCTCTAAAGCTAAACTGAAAAGAGAAACAGCCTCGGACTCACCGGTAACCAAAATACGATCGAGCGCACTTAAGCTTGGAAAGGGCGTTAACGTATGCGCTTTTTCCAGCAATTGATCCGTCACTCCTTTTTGGGCAGATATAACAACAACGGGAAAATGACCCACGCTACGCGCCTGCTTGACAATAAGTGCCACACAGCGCATCCGCTCTAAATCCGCAACAGAAGAACCCCCATACTTCTGAATAATAATCCCCATACGTTTCTATATCAGGATATATCTGATACAGAGGGCAAGCAATTTATGCTACAAGAAACGGAAAAAGCAAGGTACCCTGAAACGTGAAGAGGCAAGACCTGCATAAGATTTGTTTGGCACTGTACTTAAAGTGGCCGATTGAAGAATGCTTTGATTTTGAAGAGATTTCGAGTGGCGGCGCACGGAGCGTACGTTTTAGTACGTGAGTACGGTGATACTCGAAAGCATTCAAAAGCATGCATTATGCAACGGGCACTGGGCTTAAACTAGAATACTCAATCCTACCTGAAACTGGCATCACTCGGGAGAAAAGACTTCTAATCTTGTAAGATTTGCTTAACCCCATTGGCAGTGGAATCGGACAATGCAGCAACCCAAGGAACTGCGCCGTCTGCAGGACATGTGTATTTTTAAATGATTAAACGTTAAGGAGGATGCATGATAGAATAAAGTTTCATGCCTCCATTATATCACACAGGTTGTAATTTTTTGCATACAAAATAACGTCTCTTTGATAGCGGGGCCCATTCAAGGGTGAAGTGCAGCACTTGGTGAACAAGTGGTCAGCTTCAGGAAGACTTCTGTTGGTGTTTGATATTGGAGGGATTTCCGAGGGCGATTGTTGAGTTTTTGTTGAATATGATCAAGGGCATTTTTTGAG
>JANYEO010000114.1 GCA_025363025.1 Opitutia bacterium | reverse complement strand
GACCATGGGGAAGACAAAAAAGATGCATGTCTTTATTAGGATCAATGTTTTCATGTTTTTCCTAAATCAAATCGATAAAAAGAGAGAGAGAGACCATTATTGGGGCCTTGGGGTTGTGGGATGTATTATGTAGATGTATGTGTATGTAATAGAGACATCATTTAAGAATAACTTCTAAGTAAAAAAAAAGGCATTAAACAAACAACATTGCACAAAGTACAAGCAAAGAAAATACCCCTCACAGCAGTGAAACGGTCCTTAATTATGTAGCCCCAGTGAAGCTGGCGCTAGAGAAATTAAAGTACCTCAAGGGACGTACAGTATTTAATCTACGGCAACCACGAAGGAAGCCAGTAATCGCGGCAGAGCAGGTGACGGTCTTAGAGCATAAGGACCTCCCAAACTGTACGAGTGAGTGTTGTGCCCACTCCGTCCCCCATGGCAAGCACGAGGAGATTTATGAGGGCGGGTGGCCTAAACCGTCCTTGTCTCCTGTGCAACTTGCACAATACATTGACACGAAGGTGGAGGCGCTCGGCATTTCGGCAGAGGAATGTCAGCCATCCACGGCTGAAGTCGCCTGCCTGGTCATCCATGACTTGAACCTTACGTTCAAAGGATCGCCAGCAGCAGCAGTTGCTGCAATTGACTTCAGCGGAAACTACACTAGGGCAGTAGAAACTAAATACAGTAAACCAACCATTGAGGTCTCGATAGACGAGGCAGCAGTGCCTTTCGGGTACGAAAAATGCAACATTCCCCGAATAATTAAGCTCCAACCCGAGTCCTATTTGGACGGGATTGACCTTGAGGGAACCCCAGAACACTGTGTACAGTATGTAAAGGATATTGTCACAGATTTTGGCCCTACGCTCTTCGCGTACGGACCAGACGACTTCCGGCCCATAAAGGGTTACTCGCTGAAGCTGGAAGTTAAAGATCCGACTGCTACTTACCATGCAAAACCTTATCCACTGAGCCCTGATCAGATGGAGTTTATGCAGGATCAACTGCGTAACATGGAACGACTCGGCCTCATTTCAAGAGCGCGAGACTCCAGATACGTAAGTGCGGCATTCTTAGTAAAGAAGTCTGCACAGTCGGCAATGGAGGTCGTGATCAGGGGTGCCAGACCTCACTATAGGGTAGTAATTGATTTCATAAATTTGAACAAGAACTTGGTTTACAACTCTGACCCTTACAATGTATACTCGTGTCAAGAACTGATTTACAGGGTTGGCAGTCTGCGGGGGAATTCCAAAACAATGTTATTCTCGTGCGTAGATATTCGCAATTTTTTTGGAGCTTTATTGGTGCACCCAGAATCCCGGAAATACCTGGGAATTAAAGCATATGGCAACCCTAATGTCTATCAGTTCAATACTGGCGCTCTAGGTATAAATACGAGCCCAGCGGTTTACTCAGAACTACTTAGCCAAGCTCTCTCTAAAGAGACCAAAAAACACGTAATATGCCATTTGGACGACATATTACTGGCAAGTGGGGGAGACCCTGCAGATCACGCTAAAAAACTACGACAGTTATTGCGTGAACTTGATTCCCTCGGTGTGCTTTTGAGCGCAAAAAAGGCGTCCCTTTTTAAAACGTCCTTGGTATATTTGGGGCACCAAATTACTGGCGAGGGTGTAACCATTTTAAAGTCTCGCGTTGAATACATTTCAATGCTACCGACTCCAACAAACAGAAAAGAGATGGCTAAATTATTGGGTTCGATAAGTTTTTGCAGTAACTATGTCGATAGTTTTGCAATTTTGGCCTCAAGTTTGTATTCACTCCTCTCGATTCATAAAAAGTTTGAATTAACTTCATTTCACCTGAAAATAATCAAGATACTGTTGTACGAGTTACAGCAAGCCCCAAGTGTATTTCACATTACACAGAACGTACCGTTGATACTAGCAGTAGATTCTTCTAGTGCCGGGGCAGGTGGAATCATATTCCAAGTGGTAGATAAAAGACCACAGTTGATTCGCTTTTGGAGTGTCAAATTCAGTGCAGCTTCCTCACGAATTCAGCACAGTTCGCAGTTCGAATTATCTGGTATTATCAAGTGTATTGAATCAAATCAATATTTGCTGTCCTCACATGCGCATTTGATAATACTAACAGACCTTAAAGCGTTAGCCGTCTGTTTAGGCAACGCTGAGACCCACAACCAGGGTAAACTGGCAAGAGCGGCGAGCAAACTTTATAGTTACAACCTGAGCTTTGTCCTCGGTTGGCTCTCGTCCGAATCTGTCATAATGGGAACCGCTGATTGGTTATCGCGGATTCATTACAAAGGTCAGGAAAGGTTAGGCTACACGTGCTACTACTCGCACAAGTTGGAAGCGGGTCAGACAAAGTACCGAGATGTGCAATTGCCCAAAGCTTGGGCTGAAAATGGTTACGAAATCAGTATCTCTGAGTTCAGAGAGTTCATAACAGAGATGAACAAGATGCCAGATAAGGAAAATCCGGCAGCAGCAAAGGCTAAAGTGGCCGACGGCGCCAAGAGAGCCAGGAGACACCCAGCGCGTCCTGAGCACGTGCGGAGGGTGGGGCGGACTGTTGAGACAGTCGCCCACATTGCTGCCATCAGTACAGTAAATCACATAGCATTTCCTTCTGTCGACACACGCACAGTCAAGGAACTGTACTGTCAAGCTTTACCTTCAGTAGAAGCAGGAGCTGAAATAGCCATACTAATGGCGTTACAGCAGGAAAACGAACGGGTTCAGTTGCCAGACGAGTTGGCAGCAGCGCCCAGGCGCCCCGTCGAAGCTGCTGCAACAGCAGAACCAGCAGCAGCCGAGCTGCAGCAGGCAGCAAGGCTAGATCGTGACGAGAGACTCGTCACGGGTGACAGAGAAGGGACACACTTGCATGTGTTGCCGTTCTACAGAATCACCAGCTCTCTGGTCAAGACCGATCAATTATCGGCTTACGACCACCTACGTACATACTTTCTACAAAGATTGGCCACACCTCCGGGTTGTCCATTTAAGAAAAAGATCGAGAAGAAGTACACCTTCTTACCAGACGGGCTAATAGCACACTTTCCCCTGCGATTACGCCAGAGAGACGGAGCAGGTCCTAAGCTGCTAGTCTCATCAGTCCTCGCCATAAATATAATGGCGATCATTCATGCAATAAATCATAGCAGTGTGAATGCTCTGGTAGAGATCTTTTCAAAATACTATTACACTCCCGGCAAGACCCATTTAGCAGAAGTGATGTGGCATTGTTGCCGCGTGTGTGCTAGAATAGCTGTACCACACAGAAAAGACGCGCTCCCAGGACACGTCTTGCGTGGAATAAGAGTCGGGTCGCATATTGCCTTGGATTTCATGTCCCTCAAACCGGTAATATATCAACGCAGATCTGTTAAGACGATTCTGACCG
>JANYEO010000070.1 GCA_025363025.1 Opitutia bacterium | reverse complement strand
TCAAAAAATGCCCTTGATCATATTCAACAAAAACTCAACAATCGCCCTCGGAAATCCCTCCAATATCAAACACCAACAGAAGTCTTCCTGAAGCTGACCACTTGTTCACCAAGTGCTGCACTTCACCCTTGAATGGGCCTAACAGGTCATCACTTAAGAAATTAAATCTATTTTTGATAAAAATATTCACATCTTAATTTTTGCCCTCATTTTCTACTCATTATGCAGCGGTCTCCTAATGCTGATTGTTGATCATCATTAGGTAAAGAACAATTATGAGCTCGAAAATGGCCAAAAGTTTTATGAGGGGCAAGTGTCTTTAGCAGACCAAGAGATGCAGTTGTTGTAGGGGTTATGATACGGGGCCGAAGGCTTAGAAATTTTAATGAGTTTCTAGGGCGTAGCTTACCTTCAGTTGATCGCCTTTGAGTTTGGTTTTGGTTATCAGCATGTGCCCGAGTGGGGCTAAATGTTTTAAGTGGATGCCTCCGCAAGGGATAGGGTGCTCCGAGCCAATTTGAATTAAGCGGAGCGTGGCGGTTTGAAAGGGGGCCAGAGGAAGACTGGGGCATGCTGCTTTGAAGGCTTCGGGCGTGGTTTCTGTAATAGTGATAGAAGGATTGGCTGCAATTTTGGCAGATAAGGTGGACTCTAGCAGTAGCTTAAATGAGTCCGGAATACTAGAAACGCCTGTGAACTCGACATAAGCCTCTCCCGGGAAGGCATGCCCTTTGGTGGCGAGACAGTGAGGGAGGATGACTTCTACCCCATGGCTTAAGAGGTGGGCTGCTGTGTGGTAGCAGGCATTAAGATGGCGGCGAGTGGCATCAATGTGTTGAGTCGCGAGTTGTCCTATGAGGTTTTCGGGCGTTGCTATGGGCCCTGAGGTGTAGTGCCGTACAATGCCTTCAATGATGCGTACAGCGGTGACAGGGATGGATTGGTTGGGGATTTCAATGTATCCCGTGTCATAGGGTTGGCCGCCTCCTTGTGGGTAGAAGACCGTTTGATTGAACGCAAGATAGGTCCCTTTATCGTCGGTTTCAATCGCTTGTATAGTAGCTGATAGGGTTAAGCGGTCTGTGTCTTGGAGATAAATCAGGGCTGTTGTCATAGAAGCATGACAACATAAGCTGATGCCAATTGAAAGCAATTGTTGTTATAGAGTAAGTACAATCTCTGGATGTTTATGCAGAGATTGTACTTACTCAAAGTATATATTTCTTTTAACCTTTGCCGATGCCGAATGCGCGGAAGCCGATAGTGCGAAGGGCTTCGAGGTCTAGAATATTCCGACCGTCGAAGACGAAGGCGGGGCGCTCCATCGATTCGTAGATTTTGGTATAATCGAGGGTTTTGAAGGCATCCCACTCAGTAAGCAGGGCAATGGCATGGGCTTTTGAGGCGGCGGCTTCGGCGGTATTGCAGATTTCAATATTTGCAGGAGGATTGGCAGGGTCTAGCCCGAGTTCTTGGTAAATTTGAACCGCGGGGACTTTGGGGTCGTAAATTGCAAGATGTGCTTCTTCCGCTAGTAGGCCTTTGCAGACATCGATCGCAGGGGATTCGCGGGTGTCATTGGTATCTTTTTTAAAGGCGAACCCGAAGATGGCGATGCGCTTACCGAAGACGGTGTGGAAGAGGGTGTCGATAATGTGGTGCGTGAAGCGCTCTTTTTGATATTGATTCATCTTCACCACTTCGCGCCAATAGTGGGCGACTTCGCTTAGATGGAAGTATTCGCACAGGTAGACTAAGTTTAAAATGTCTTTTTGAAAGCAAGAGCCTCCGAAGCCGACGGAGCTTTTGAGGAATTTTGACCCGATGCGGCTGTCCATGCCGATGGCGTGGGCGACTTCGTCTACATCTGCCCCGGTGGCCTCGCAAAGGGCAGAGATGGCGTTGATAGACGAAATACGTTGAGCGAGGAAGGCATTGGCTGTGAGTTTAGAAAGCTCCGACGACCAAAGGTTGGCCGTGAGGATACGTTCTTTCGGGACCCAATGGGCGTAAATACTAGCTAAAGAGGCGGCGGCGGCATGGCCTTCGGGGCTCGTAGCGCTGCCAATTAAGACGCGGTCTGGGTTGTGTAAATCCGCAATGGCGGTGCCTTCTGCCAAAAATTCTGGATTGGAGAGGACTTGGAACGTGGAGCCGTTTTTGTAAGCAGACAGAATGCTACCAATGGAGTGCGCTGTCTTTACGGGGACGGTTGATTTTTCTACAACGATTTTGTGTCCACGGGAAATTTCCCCAATGCGACGGGCGCAACGCTCCACATATTTCATATCTGGGGCTTGGCCGGCGCCGAGGCCATAGGTCTTGGTCGGGGTATTAACAGAGATGAAAATGATTTCTGAATCTGTAATGGCTTGGTCGACGTCTGTGGAAAAGAAGAGATTCTTCCCTCTGGTGGCTTGGACGGTTTCTAGCAGGCCGGGCTCAAATACGGGGAGCTCATCCGAATTCCACGCTGCGATCCGCTTGGCATCGATATCGACAACGCGTACATTAATGTGAGGACACTTGAGGGCGATCATCGCCATGGTGGGGCCACCAACATAACCGGCACCGATGCAGCAGATAGATTTAGGGGTGTTCATGATAAAGAAAAGGGAGAGCGAGAGAGCTGGGAGAGTGAATTAACCTTCGAAGATTAAAGAAAATAAAAGGGTTTTTCAACGTTTGAAGTAGGCTTTGATCTCTTCTAGGTTTTTGGTATTGAGTACGCGTTCTTTAGTTAAAAAGCCTTTTTGAGCGATAGGAATGGCGGCCAGGGTATAAGCGAGCTGTGTTGTTGCGTGGGCATCGGGGCTAATACTGCACATAAGCCCCCTATCTGCTGATTGTCGCCAAAAGCGCCAGTCCATATCTAGACGGCTGGGTTGGGCATTGAGCTCAATAATTTTGTTATTAGCTAAAGCGGCATCGATGATTTTAGGTAGATTGAGGGCGTAGGCTTCGCGTCTTAATAATAACCTTCCCGTTGGATGACCGAGCATAGTGACGTAGGGGTTTTCTAATGCGCGAATGATACGGGCCGTCATCGTGGCTTCGTCTTGAGTAAAGGCAGAGTGGACACTTGCGACGACATAATCGAGCTGGCTTAAGATAGTATTTGGAAAATCAAGCTGGCCATCTGGCAAAATATCGCACTCCGTCCCGGTGAAGAGGTGTACGTTAAAACGCTTGGAGGCATTGAGGGCGTGAATGGTTTCGATTTGAGCGAGTAAGCGTTCCTCTGATAATCCATTGGCCTGAATACTGGATTTTGAATGATCGGAAATGCCTAAATACTCCCACCCTAGATTGTCTGCAGCGGTGGCCATGGCTTCTAGGCTGTGACGACCATCGGAGGCTGTGGTATGATTGTGAAAGGCTCCACGAATATCAGTTGCTTTGACTAATTGAGGAAGGGGGCCTTGGGCGGCTAATGCAATTTCGCCCATGCCTTCGCGGAGCTCTGGCTGGATAAAGGAGAGGCCTAGGTGTTTAAAAAGATCCGCCTCGGTATGAATGTTGGCGGTTTCGTAAGGCGTATCGTCTGTACTATGGGCGGGGCGAAGGCCCCATTCACTTAAGCTTAGGCCTTGAGACAAAGCGCGGCTACGCAGCTGAATATTATGATCCTTGGACCCGGTAAAGTGATGAAGCGCGAAAGGATATTGGGCAGGAGGTACGATACGGAGATCTACCTGAAGGCCATTTTGTAAGCGTACACTGGACTTGGTTGACCCATGTGCGGTGATACTTTCGACCTCTGGATGGGTTGTAAAAGCCTGCATGATAGGCTCTGGGACTTCTGAGCCTATGATAAAGTCGACATCCCCCACGGTTTCTAAGCCGCGACGATAACTGCCAGCTGGCGAAAGGTTAAGCACGCCGGGTAATTGTTTTAATAGAATGGAAAAACTTTCGACAATTGGAGTAACATTTAGGTGTAAGTGACGACGTGCATAGGCTTCGCGGTTACGAATGCCAGAAAGGATATTAGCCGCTGTTTTTTCACCAAAGCCTTTGAGGGTGGTTACGGTACCGGCTTCGCAAGCTTGTTTAAGGGTAGCTAGGTCTTGAATAGCGAGAGCCTCGTAAAGGGCGCGCACTTTTTTTGGGCCTAAACCAGGAACTTCTAAGCATTCTAAAAGGCCTGAGGGCAAGGAGGCTTTGAGGTCATCATAGTAGGCTAATTCCCCTGTTTGATAAAGAGTGGTGATTTTTTCTGCCAGGGCGGGACCAATGCCGGGGATTTTTGCAAGACGCTCTTCTGCAATGAGGGTACCTAAGTCTTCCGCTAAGGTTTCGATTGTATGGGCTCCGAGTTGATAGGCCCGTACTTTAAAAGGGTTTTCTCCTTTGAGTTCTAAGTAAGTGGCAATGGCGGCTAACTTTTGAGCGATGAGGATATTATCCATAGGATAACGGTACAATGGAATAGAGGCTTCGGCAATGGTTTAAGCGCGAGCCTCGAAGCAACCATCGGCTCTTTTGATAATGCAGCGCTTGAGCTCGAGCCCCAGTAAAGTGCCAGAAACGCAGGGAGTCGGAAGCCCGCTTAGGCCGATTAAGGTATCGATAGAGGAAGGTCGACTTTCTTTAAGGATTTTTAAAAGGAGGGCTTCATCCGCAGACAAGGAAGTGATATCGATAGGGGGCAAAGTAGGGGAGGAGGCTGATGCTTTGCGAGTGGGCTGTGGGCTGGTAGAGGCTTCGTCAAAGGGGAGGAGGGCTTGGCCGATGGGGGCTAGTTCCTCCAAGAGATCGTCTATGCAGGTAAGCAGGGTAGCGCCTTCGCGTAGGAGGGCATGGCAACCGCGGCTAGAGGCTTGATCTATACGCCCGGGGACGGCAAAGACAAGGCGGCCATGTTCACCCGCTAAGCGAGCGGTTATCATGCTGCCGCCATGAAGATCTGACTCGACCACGATAACGGCGTGACATAGGCCGGCGATAATACGATTGCGCAGCGGAAACGTTTGGCGATCCGCGGGGCGAGAGAGGGCAAATTCGCTAAAAACGGCGCCGCGTTCGATGAGACGATTGTAGAGGGATTGGTGCTCTGGTGGGTAAACAATATCGACCCCTGTGCCTAAGACGGCTACCGTTTGGCCATTAGCCTCGAGCGCGCCTTCGTGGGCTGCGCCATCAATCCCTCGGGCCATGCCACTGACAACGGTAAAGCCCAGGCGGGCGAGTTCCCCTGCTAATTTTTTGGCAACGCTTAAGCCGTATAGGGTAGCACGGCGGCTGCCGACAATCCCAATTGAGCGGGCTGTGGGGCGAACGGGACCACGAGCGTAAAGCCCGATGGGGGTATCGGGCATGACTTTGAGCAGGGGAGGGAAGTCATGTTCCTCTGGGGTTAAAAAAGTCCCCCCGATGGCTTTTAGAGCGGATTCAGAGGCTTCAAGGTTTACATAGCTGGGCCATTTTAAGAGGGCCTCGGCCCCGATAGGACCAATTCCGGGTATGGCGAGTAAGGCTTCTCGATTAGATGAGAGGGCGGTGGTGAGGTGGCCTCCAAAGGCGGCTTCTAACCGTTTGCATAAAACAGGGCCGATGTGCGGGAGTTGGCTTAAGACTAAGCGGGCTTGCCAGGGGGAAAGATTCATTTTTAAACGTCCGCTGTATAAGAACGTAAGACATGAGGCAAGTACCTTAGTAATTCACTCGTATGAGTTGCTCGTTCCCCCGTGTGACGGGCCCAAACATCCCCGGCTAGGGCATGCCAGAGAACGCACAGAGCGGTGGTTTCAAACGCAGAGCGCAAAGGCGTTTCTGCAAGGGTACCGCCGATAAGCCCGGCTAAAACATCTCCACTGCCTGCGCGTGCGAGAATGGGGCCACCGGCCAGTGCGTGGTATAGCGTATGGCCGTCTGTAACGCGGGGCATATAGCCTTTAAGGCAAAGGATGGCGCCTATAGTTTTTGAAAGAGTGGGGAGTTGGTCATTGGTAAAAACGCTTTCATTGAACCCCGTTAAACGCTCAAACTCCCCTGCATGAGGGGTGAGGATGCTGATGTATCCTTTTCTTTTACGTGAGAGAAGAGGGGATTGTAGGGCAGAACATAAAGCATCTGCATCAAAGACGATGGGGCAGGGGAGGGCTTCTGCGAGGGTTTGTACGCAGGTTTGTGTGGATAGGGATTGACCTAAGCCGGGGCCGATGACGAGGGCGCCGAGATTTTTAATAGACTCAAGCGCTTCTAGTAAGGCGGGGGCGTCGATACCGCCATTAGAGGCTTCGGGTTGAGGGGTCCATATGACTTCTGGACAGGTAGCAGCAAAGGAAGGGATAAGGGATTTAGGCGCAAAAGCCCGAACGAGGCCGACGCCTGAGCGTAACGCTCCTTGGGCTGCAAGCAAGAGGGCCCCTGGGTATTCAGCTGAGCCGGCAACGAGGGCGACTGTGCCTTGTGTGTATTTGTGGACAGCAGCAGGACGGAGAGCCCCTAGGGCTTGTAAGGCTGCGGGTAATAGAACGCGTGCGGGATTAGTGGGCAAAGGGAAAGAAGCGGCTTCTACTCCTTTAAAAAAGCCAAGATCTAGTACGCGTACACGGCCAAGATAGGGGGCCTGGGTGCGATTTAGGCAGAGCGTTTTTGGGATGCCGGTTTGATAGGTGAAGTGGGCTTTGAAGGCGGTGGGGCAAGGGACTTCTGCTAAGCCGCTTGGAATATCAATAGCCACGCGAAGCCCAAACGCAGGTTGATTATTTATAAGATCTAGCACAGTAGCAATGGAAGCGGGCAGTGGGGGCTTGAAGTTGAGCCCAAAGAGGCCATCGAGGGTAAGGTCGAATGTGTTATGAGGCGTGAGGCTGAGGGCTTGCTTTAAGGCGGCTTCTGGAGAGCAGGTGGTACTTAGCGTAATTTCTGCCAGTATGCGGCCTGTAGCTTGTAATAGGTTACGGGAGCGGCTTAGTAATACGCGTTCTGAGGTGGAGGTGATGCCCCAGATGATGACGGCACGGCCACGTGGACGGGCTTCTAAAATGGAGTTAGCAGTGAGGAGGACATCTGCTGCATTGTGACCGTTGCCACATAAAATTAAGATATGAGGGTTCCGCGAAAGGGTGCGCCAGGTGCTATAATCTTCCAATACGGCTTGCCCAAGGGCAGAACCGACTTGCTGAAGCGTTGTCCATGGCTTCTCGGTATCTTGTCCAAAGAAGTGGGCTTCGAAAGCGTTAACTTGAGCCGGGGTAAGGATGGGTAAAGAAGGCAGCATTCTCAAATAAATTCAATGGTTTGGCAGATGGGTGTGCTAATTTTTTTCAGGAAGCTTGGGCGATGATGAATTGAGGGGCCTGATTTAATAATGGCGGCTTGATGAGCGGGGGTACCATAGCCTTTATGAGTCGAAAAGTTGTAGACGGGATAGATTGTATCTAGGGTTGTCATAAAGTGGTCCCGGTTTACCTTGGCGATGATGGAAGCGAGGGCAATCGATAGGCTTTTACTATCGCCTTTAATGATACCGGTATGGCGCCAAGGAAAATTTTTAAGGGGTTTGCCATCTATAAGGATGAGGGGCTGGCTTGTCGCAAGTGAGCAATTTTCTAATTCCGGAAAAAGAGGAAGAGTAGTATGGTCGAGAGCTGGAGTTAGTCCTAGGGCAATGAGGACGCGCTTCATAGCGAGGATTGTAGCACCTAGAATATTATGGGTTTCAATTTCCTCAACCCCAGCTTCTTTGATGGAAAAACGAAGGAGGCCTGCAGCTTGCCAGGCGAGGACATGTTGGAAGATAGCACAGCGGGCTGAAGGGCTGAGCACTTTAGAGTCTGCTACGTTTTTGGTAAGGGTATGTAGAGCGCGTTTTTTAAAAAATGCAGGGGTAAGCCATACACCGGCTGCGACTACGGGCCCGGCAAAGGCGCCACGGCCGACTTCATCTATACCAATGAGACTGCTATAGTGCTTTAAATAGTGGCGATCATGATCCCAAAGCGCGTGTGCCATGATGGAGGCTTACTTTTGCCAGGGTACACGTTCTGCAACGGGGAGCCCCAGGAGGATATAAGCGGTGCGGAAGTGGAGTTTTGCAAATTCGCCAAAATGATCTGCCCCGAATTTTTTAATTAAGCGGGCTCCTTGCTCCGAGACGGCTTTGCTGGCGCCACGTATGAGTTTTTCCCCGGCTTTTTCTGAGAGTTTGTCCATTTCTTTTATATAGACGGCCCGGGCGACGATAGAGGCTGCGGCGACGATAGGGTCTGCTTCTGCTTTTGTCTGCATCCGTAGATCGAAGGCTTCATCTTTAAAAAAGCGTTCGACCAAGCGTGATTTTGAAAATTGGTCTAACATGCCCCAAGGAACACGTTTTTCTTGTAAGGCTTCTGTCAGCGATGTGCTGTGCATCCAAGCAAGCAGCGTATTGAGATTGCTTCCAAACTTCGGGTAAAGGGTGTTATATTTAGCCATCCCAGCATAGGTTGTTTTGACAACGACGCCAGGGGTACGTCTGATTTCTGCGTCTAAGCGAAGAATACCTGCATCCGTTGTGATGGTTTTGCTGTCCTTAACGCCTTTTTCGATAAAGAGGCGAGCGATATTGGCATCGGCCGCGACACAAGCGGTAACCAGAGGGCCGAAGAGATCGCCTTTACCGCTTTCGTCTAGGCCGGCGTGGGCTTCGAACCAAGTGGGGTTGTTCACCTCTTCGTAGCCAAGTTTAGGGGTTTGGGTGATTTCTGCCTCAAGTACATAGGTAACAAAATCTTCGGTTTTTTTTCCTTGAATGACAACTTTACCGCTTTTGTACCCGACAATATTCACTTGATTGCCCCTGTAAGCAAAGCGTGCATGATCAACGAGATAACTCTCCCAGTGGTGTTCTTTGCACCAGGCATCGAGGCGGGTTAATTGGGTAGCATCGAGGGACAGGGTATATAAATTTAGCTTTTTTGGCTCGGGTTCATTTCCCTGGGTCGATTTAGTCATGCGATATTCACTCAAAAGATGAGGGCTATTCGCAACATAATAAAAGTGTTCAAATAATGAAAACTGGTTTAAATAAGCTATATGATGCAACGGTCTTATGCGTTAAATTTGCTTGATGATAAAGTGGGCTTTGGGCGGGCCCTTATTAATTGGTATGATGAGTACCAGCGAGATCTCCCGTGGCGGCAGGCGCCTACGCTTTATAAAACGGTTGTGTCTGAGTTTATGCTGCAGCAAACACAGGTGGTAACGGTATTACCTTATTTTGAGCGTTGGTTGGCTATTTTCCCTGATTTTAAAACGTTGGCTGAGGCTCCTGAAGCAGCAGTGGTTAAGCAGTGGGAAGGGTTAGGTTATTATACGCGGGCGCGTAATTTAAAGAAGCTGGCCATGGTGTTTGTAAATTTAGAACCCCCCCCAAAAACACCCGAGGGGTGGCAAGCATTGCCAGGAGTAGGTCCTTATACAGCCGCAGCCATTAGCAGTATTGCTCAAGGTTACCCACAGGCAGTGATTGATGGTAATGTAGTGCGGATAGCGACTCGGTTGATTGCGGAAGGCCGTTTGTTTGGGGGCAGTGCCGAGGCGCACCGTTTTTTGAGCCCTTTAGTTCAATCTTTGCTCAATGTTGAGCGTCCGGGGGACCATAACCAGGCGATGATGGAGCTTGGCGCTACGGTGTGCACCAAAGCGAATCCGTTGTGTGTTAAGTGCCCGGTGAGTGCTTTTTGTGAGGCGTTTCGGCTGGGCACACCGGAATCCTTTCCGGTACTCTTGAAAAAGGTTTTGGTACGCCGTCAAGTAGCCCGTATTTGTTGCGTACATGAGGGGGCTATTTTATTAGAACGCAGACCGTCTACGGCCCGTCGTTTGGCCGATATGTATGAGTTGCCTCATGCGGAGCCGTTTGGGTTATTGTTAGAAAAAGAAATCCCTGTGCTTATTAAGAAACGAGGTATTGCCCAAGAGATAATTGAAGAGCCTATTTATCAAGTAATGAAAGAAGCGCTTTCAGATACTACTTTAACAAGGGCCGATCTTCATTGGGTGCCCATAAGTGAGGTTGATCAAGTAACATTGTCTGGGCCTCATAGGCGGTGGGTAAAAGCCTTGTTGGAGAAGTTGTATTGAAGTTTTTTATATTTTGGCTTTATCCAGTAATAGGGGCATTATCAGTTGTTTGACTTTTGAAAATTGATTCTAAGTGAGTGCGGCTTGTTAGGATGTCTTGGGCTTCTGTGTGTGGGCTAAGCTCCATAATGACGACGACTTTTTCAGGATCTAAGTAAGGGGTTAATAAAGCAAAATCAACCATGCCTGTGCCAGGGGGGCGATGGTCGCGGCCATCCACCACGTCGTGTAAATGGCAACCAATCATCCGGGGGCCATTTAAGGATAAATGTTCTTTTATATCAATAAGTCCGAGATTGGCCTTTAACTGAGCATGGCCGCTATCATGCCAATAACCTACAGCGCCAGTTGGCATAAAGTCATCTAAGAGCTGGGGGAAGCTTTCGTCCAAGGGGAGTTCTCTTAAATCTTCCCGGTTTTCGAAGCCTAAGAGTAGGCCGCGTTCTTGTACATGAGGGATGAGGCGTTCGAGGCTATTATAAAGCACGGGGAGGGCTGCCGCAGATTTTTCACGTAAACGCTCAATTGTTTTGCTTAAGAGGGTGATGTAATTTTTGTCGTGCTCGAGGCGCGTATACGGGATGTCTTTGATGTAATGCTCCAGGCTTTCTACAGGGTCTCTCCAGGGAAATTGAACATCGCCTAAATGGAGTACGACGCATTTAGCGCCCATTTCGACTGCAAAATCAAGGGTTTGTAGGGTATGCCGAAACCATAATTCGCGTTCTTTAGCATCCGGAGCGGTGGGGCGATAGAGGTTAGGGGCGGCTCCTCGGGCAACGGGAGGCAATGGACAGAAGTTGTGAAGCGAGTGGACTTCGATAACGTGGTCTTTGATAGCGGCTTGAATGCCTTCTACAAGGGAGATCTGTATACCATGGCTGAGTTCAACACGTTTAAAGCCTAGGCCTGCAATTTCTTCTAACATTTTGTACCCGTCGGTATGGCGACGGGAATTCCAGCAGGTAGATAAGCTAAGGGGAGGAAGCATGGGGTAAATGCTTATAATCTGGCAGAATAAGTAAAAATAGTCGAGCCTCGAAGG
>JANYEO010000050.1 GCA_025363025.1 Opitutia bacterium | reverse complement strand
GTATGGGCGAGAGGTTGGGTCAAGGACCTGGTTGAAGTAGGCGTTCGAGAGGTCGAGGACGGAGCACACCTTGGCGGCGGCGACCCTGTCGAGGAGGTCGTAGATGTTGCGGAGGGGGTAGGAGTCACCCACCATGTTGGCGTTCAAGCGTCTGAAATCATGGACAACGCGCCACGACTTCGTTGGGTCCCCCGAGGGGGGTCCGGTGGACGGCTTTTTGACGAGCAGGAGGGGACTAGAAAATGGACTGGAACTGTGTTGGATAATCCCTGCCGCTAGAAGCTTGTCAACGTGATCATGAACGACAGGCAGGAGATGGTGCGGAACGCGATACGGAGGGGTGCAAGCGACTTGGTTCGGATCCTTGAGGACAAGACGATGGGGAACGGCGTCACAACGGCCAATGTCATGTTCGTGGGTGGAAAATACAGTACGATGTTTGTTAAGCAGGGACATGTACGTACTGTGTAGAGAGGGAGGGATATCTTTCAATGAAACCTCTTGGAGCAGGATTGGAGGACGGGCGAAAGGTTTGGGACCGGGAGAAGCGGAAACTGCCGGGCGGGAACGCCACGGGGAAAATGAGTCAACAAGTCCCACGTGCGTATGGCGAGGGACATGGACGGGACGATCGGAGGCGTTCCGAAGCAGCAGAGGGACTGTGCCTTGCTGAGCTACAACCAGAGCGGGTTCAGCTTGGAGGCCATCAGGGAGGCTGAGCGGGGAGAGGACAAAGTGCTGCTGGTCCCGCAGAGGAGACGTGCCAATGGCCGACAGCAGACGTTCTGTGTGAGGAAGAAGTGTGTAGGCTTTAGAAGTAACCAGAGACGTCAGAGATGGACGGGAAAAAAAAATTCTCCGGTTGCCTGGATCAATGCATATGTTTTCTTGGGACAACATATCATGTCCGAAAATTAACGGAGTGTGTAAGTTTGACACGACAAGCGCAGGGTGATCAAACATCCTGTTCCCGAGGGAAAATGTGAACTTAGCTGTTCCCAGGACTGTTAGAGGAGACCCATTTGCAGCACGGAGATGAACGTCAATGGGGTCCAGACGTGGCGTTGGGTGGAGATGACGAAGGACACTGGAGCAGATGATTGTTGCCTCAGACCCTGTGTCCAACAGGGACAGGCAGGGGTGGCCGTTGACCTTTGCAGGCACTCGGGGCCTAAGGTCACTCTGAGGAACAATGTACGCTGTTTGGAGATAGGACATCATGGATTTCCACACAATTTCAGATAGTTGGACTGCAGAGGAGGGTACAGTGTGGACATTGCTCCCCTGCATTAGTTTTCCGACGCGGGCCAGTATCCCTGCTCATACTCAAGTGCGTAAGTGTTGGGGTTGAAGTAGTTTTGGGGCTTTCCACGCCCCCTTCCTCCGCCGTAGCCACGAGGGGCCCCACGGCCACGTCCGTAACCTTGTGGGCCGTAACCCTGGGGAGCCTTAGCATACCCTCCACGGGGGTTGTATGAGGAGTAGCCACGGGGGCGCCAGTTTCGGCGGGGAGGGCCTTGACCTTGGCGGCGAGAGTCCACGGATCTGCCAGGCTGGCCTTGGTTTTTCTTCTCGGAGGGGCACTCTTGACTGAGGTGGCCTCGGCCCTGGCAGTTGTAGCAGGTGACGTTTCTGAGCGCTTCTTTGCGCTGTCCCTGCACTGCAAGCTTAAGTTCGTTAACTGCCAGGGATAGGCTGGCAATCTCTGAGGAGTCTTCGTGGTCATTTCCCCCGGTCACACTGGTGACATGGGAAGTGCCTGACGTTTTGCTGCGCGTCGTTTCAGCTTCGACAAACTTGGCTGCCGTTAGCAGCGCCTCAGCATCTCTGGGAGGTTGTGCAGAGCCTAGGGTTTTGGCTCGGAGATGCTCTTTCATGCCGGCCCCAAGAAAGGTGAACAGCTCGGCTTGCATAAACCGCTGGTATTCATCAGTTTGTTTTGCAGCAGCATCGTACATGAAGTTTTTCACGTCAAGACATTCTATGACCCGATCCGAAAAGGCACTGATAGATTCCGAGTCCTTCTGTCGGAGATTCAACACAGCAGCAGCAGCCGCGACATTCGTTGTGGTGATTTTGAACCTCTTGCGCAACTCGTCCTTCAGACCCAGCTGCGCCACCTGCCCTTGTGCTGCGGGAACTGCGAGCCAAGCAGCATAGATTTTGTTAATCTTTTTCTGGGACGTGATAAATGCAGCGGCCTCTCCTCGGAGACGGCGTTTGGCTGCATGGCAGGCTTCTGCATTGCTCCACCCGTACTGGTCTTGGGCCCCTTCTACGGCCTCGAACCAGAGGTCAATGTCCGTCTCACCGTTGTACTCCTGGAGACTGGAGATTTGGCTGGCCGTAACGACGTGGACCTGGAGAGCGGCGGGCTGAGGAACATCATCGTCCTGTACGTGATCGTCGATGATGGGATCCTGGTTGTTATATGCCATGATGAGCGGTGAGTGGTTTGATTAGTGGAGACTTCTTTGTCACACACTGCACACTCGGGGTGCTTCTTCTTCTCGTGGGCGTGGGAAGGAAAGAGTGAGATCCTATTGGGAAGGTTTGTTCAATGACCCACCTTCCGCAACAGAATCCCACTTCTGACACCAATGTAACGATTTGATTCTTATTCACTGAAACATGTGCAGGGTATTTATACAGAGGGGCGAAGGTTAAACATGATAAAGAACTGGTGCGTGCGCGCTTGGCTGGCGGAGCCAGACACGGACGCGCGCTAACGAACAGGAGTCTATAGCAAGGACATCAGGAACTGGAAACGAACAGCGGGCGGAAATGAAACAAGGTCCTTGAGATATAACTCGTGTTACATCTCCTCTCCTCCGTGATGCACTCTTGGATTGGCCAGGGCTTGCTCCACGGCGATCTTGATCCGCTGGAAGTCGGCTGGGCTGGAGAGCTCATGGTCAAGGACGAGACGGGAGGTTGAGGCCAGGGGCTGCATCTCGTTGGCCTGAGAGGCAGTGTACAGGTTGGCTGGAGGAGAGGGGATGAGGTTCGCTGGAAGGAAGAACGGCCGCCACCAGGGTTGATCTTGATTGGTTCTTCTCTTGCGAAGATGACGGCAGCGTAGTATCACTAGGAGGATAACCAGGAAGCAAAGTATGGCGGCGCACGAGGTTAGGCTGGCATGATAAATTTGTTGTAACCCGGCTGAGTCGAACTCCGCTGAAAGGTCGGTGAAGGTGAGTCCTGCGGCGGATCCAACCAGTCCCAGGCGCTGAAGCTGGGAGTGGGAGGAGTTCGTAATCTGGTCTAGGATCTTCGAGTCCAGCAGGGTGGGTAGGTCGACTAGCAGTGACGTGACCTCGGCTGGAGTCCCGAACAGGTTGACGGCCCCCTCCATGATGAAGCTTGGGGTCATCAGCCTACAGCCTGAGGGAACTTTTAGCCGGAACAGTCCTGAGACACGCTCCTGGGCCGT
>JANYEO010000028.1 GCA_025363025.1 Opitutia bacterium | reverse complement strand
TTTCTCAGCGCATAGACCTTAGTGTCTGGGTTTATCCAGGCGGCAGGGTAGCTTTTATATATCAAGCTTTTCTCGGCCTCTTTATTCAGCAATCACTCCTATTGTTTCTACGCTTATGCATCCGTATACCGAGCGCGTTTTAGCCGTTGTTAAAGAACGTAACCCTGATGAGCCTTTGTTTCATCAAGCGGTTGAAGAAGTCTTACATTCGCTCGACCCGGTTGTGGCTAAAATGCCTGAGGTAGAAGAGCTCAATCTCCTCGAACGTATTTGCGAGCCCGAGCGCCAGGCCATATTCCGGGTGAGTTGGCAGGATGATAAAGGGCGTATGCACGTCAATCGTGGCTTTCGCGTAGGCTTTAATTCCGTTCTGGGGCCTTACAAAGGGGGGCTACGTTTCCACCCTACGGTTCAACTCGGGACCATTAAGTTTTTAGCTTTCGAGCAAATTTTCAAAAATAGTCTCACCACCCTTATGATGGGCGGGGCCAAGGGCGGGTCAGACTTTAATCCTAAGGGCCGTAGCGATGGGGAAGTTATGCGCTTTTGCCAAAGCTTTATGATAGAGCTTTCTCGTCATATTGGGGATCATACAGATGTTCCTGCTGGGGATATTGGGGTAGGGGCCCGGGAAATTGGTTATTTATTTGGCCAGTACAAGCGCTTGGTTAATCGTTATGAGCCGGGGGTGCTGACTGGTAAAGATGTCCGCTACGGAGGGTCTTTAGGCCGCAAAGAGGCCACAGGCTACGGCTGCGTGTATTTTGCGGAAGAGATGATGAAGACTAAGCAGGATTCTCTTGAGGGGAAGACGTGTGTAGTTTCTGGTTCTGGGAATGTCGCTATTTACGCTATCGAAAAGCTACAAGCCCTTGGAGCCAAGGTGGTTGCCTGTTCGGACTCGGACGGCATTATTCACGACCCCGAAGGCCTGGATTTAGATATCATTAAGGATCTTAAAGAAGTACGCCGTGCCCGTTTAGCGGAGTACGTCAAGTTGCGCACAAAGGCCCAGTACAAGGCCGGGGGTAATATCTGGGAAGTGGCTTGCCAAGCGGCCTTCCCGTGTGCCACGCAAAACGAGCTCTCAGGTGCAGATGCCGCTTTACTCGTCAAAAACGGCTGCAAACTCGTTGCAGAAGGCGCCAATATGCCCACTACGCCTGAGGGGATAACGGTTCTTCAAAAATCTGGGGTATTATTTGGCCCTGGTAAGGCCGCTAATGCAGGGGGCGTCTCGGTTTCTGGGCTAGAGATGCAGCAAAATGCATCGTGGACAAATTGGTCTTTTGAGGAAGTGGATAAAAAACTTCAGGGTATTATGAAGAATATCCACGGTACATGCGTTCACTATGCAGGCGAATATGGTCAACCGGGGGATTATGTCCTCGGGGCAAATGTGGGAGGCTTTATGAGAATCGTTTATGCAATGGCCGCCCATGGGTTGGTTTAAGGGTAGGTTAAAGTGTACCACCATGCTAGCATGGTGGTACACTTTTTGGTCAGAAACTGTGCTAGTGTGTTAATACAGCAGTACAGTTCCTCGCCTTTTTTTGAGAGTTTAATATTGTTTAGGGTCGGTCATTATGGCTTTTTCGATTGATAAAATACGTCAAGATTTCCCCCTTTTGCTTCAAGCGGTAAAGGGGCGGCCTGTGTGTTATTTGGACAATGCAGCGACCGCGCAAAAGCCTCAGGTCGTAATCGATGCCTTGACGCGTTTTTATACGGAGCAAAATGCTAATGTGCACCGGGGAGCTTATTATCTAAGCCAATCTGCGACAGATGCTTATGAGGCGGCACGTCGGCGAATTGCTCATTTTTTAAATGCGGCCTCCCCGTCGGAAATTGTTTTTACCCGTAATGCGACTGAGGCGATTAACCTCGTCGCAGCGGCTTGGGGGCGTACCTTTTTGAAGGCAGGGGACGAAATTATCCTTTCGAGCTTAGAACATCACGCAAATATTGTGCCCTGGCAGCTTTTGGCAAAAGAAAAGGACTTGATCATCAAGGTGATACCGCTTTTAGCTTCTGGGGATTTGGATTTTGAAGCGTACACTCAACTTTTTACGGCTAAAACCCGCTTTGTGGCTATCACAGCGGTTTCTAATACACTGGGGACGGTAGTGCCGCTTGAATCCTTCATCAGCTACGCGCATGCGAATGAGGTCTTAGTGTTGGTCGATGCTTGCCAAGCCGTCCCGCATTTTAAGGTTGATATAGCCTTGTGGCAGCCAGATTTTCTCGTATTTACTGGTCATAAGCTATTTGGGCCCAATGGAATAGGTGTGCTTTATGGCCGAGCCGCGCTTTTATCTTCTATGCCTCCTTATCAAGGCGGCGGTGGTATGATAGAGCGGGTTGCGTTTGAGGAGACGACTTTTAGAGCGATACCCGAACGCTTTGAGGCTGGCACACCTGCTATTGCAGATGCTATCGGGCTCGCCGTCGCAATTGATTATTTAGCAGCGCAAGACACAGCCTTACTGGAGCAGCATGAGGCCGCTTTGCTTAGGCATGGGCTCATGCGTTTGCAGGCAGTACCTAGTTTAAGAATTTTGGGCAATCCTACGCATCAAGTGCCTATTGTTTCCTTTGTGATGGAGGGGGTTCATCCGCATGATTTAGCTACATATTTAGATAGTGTAGCGATTTGCGTGAGGGCTGGCCATCATTGCACGCAGCCCCTCATGCGCTGCTTAGGCGTTCAATCAACGGTAAGGGCTTCTTTTGCGTTTTATAATACGTTTGAAGAGGTAGACCATTTGGCTGATACATTGCTTGCGGCCTATCAATTTTTTAAGTAACAAAATTTTATGTCTGACGATTTAAATGAACTTTACCAGGCAATTATCCTGGATCATAGCAAGCACCCGCACAATGCCCGGGTGATAGCTCCTTGTACGCATTCGGCCGAGGGGTATAACCCTTTATGCGGGGACGAGGTTACTGTTTATTGTACTATTGAAGGGGGGCGCGTGGCAGATGTTTCATGTATGGGGCAGGGTTGTGCGATCTCTAAGGCTTCGGCCTCGCTCATGACGCTTCAGCTAAAAGGCAAAACCTTGGATGAGGCGGCAATTGAGCTTGATTGGGTAACCGGTATGCTAACCGGTGGTGTTGTACCGGGACGTTCTGCGGAAGCAGTGGGGGACTTAGTGGCACTGGCGGGCGTTCGTCAATTTCCCGCTCGTATTAAATGTGCAACTTTGGCCTGGCATGCCTTCGAAGCGGCATTAAAAGGCGATCAGGTAACTTCAACTGAATGATTTTTCGTTTTTATCATGGCTTCATCTTCTAAATCTTTATTGTTTGCGGCATTAGCTTTAACGGGGCCTGCCTTGTTTGCAGAGGCGCCTTCTACAACGGTTGCTATACCTGCTGCTGTAGAAAAAGCATCCTTTGTTGTAGCAGCGCTTGATCAGGTAGAGGCCGGTTTATTATTAACAGATATAGCGCCTAAAGTAGTCGCTGGCTGCCAGCTTGCGCTGAAGGCATTGAGGGAGCGGGGTATTTACTCTCAAACGGGGCCTGATGCGGAAAATCGGCCTATTTTTGTCAGTGTGCAAGAAGGGGTCGAACGCTTTTTAGCCAGTGGGCTAAAGGCTAAGACGCTGAGTGACGTGCAAGTGCAGTTCTTTACTCCTTTGCCGGCAACTCCCTTGTGCTCGGAAGGGGCTGTCATGGATGCCGTGGCTTCAGAGGCGGTTTTACAAGATAAAGATCGTTTGCGGACGCTGACTGGGCGGGTAGAGTCTGTCCGGCTTTTATTGAGTGCAGGGGCGGAGGTACAATCTATTTACCCTAAGGGGGGCCTTGAAAAACGGCCGATTGCTAGCCAAAATATTTACCGTGGCCTCTTGGCTGAGTTTTCTAATTTAAAAGATATCCCTTCTGACGAACCGGTGAGTAATTTTGTAGGGGCTATTTATCGGTTTAAGGATGTTGATTCTGGCCAAGCTTATGTATTTGAGGTGCAAGCGACGCAGGCTATGGCTCCCTCAGATAATACGGTATGGACCTTGTCCTTGAAGCCTGTACAGGAAGTATAAATAAGATTGAGTGTTTTTGGTTAAAGATTAATTTTGGCATGATTTGTGCTAAATGAGAGATCGATGTGTGGGTAAGTAGGGTGAATCCTTTCGGGTGATCTCTACTTACCGTCTCACGCTTTTTAAAGAAATGCGCGGGAGAGTGCTTAAACTTTTGCTCAAGTGTTCACTTGTGTGTGGAATGTGTGAGCGCTTCAGATGTCTGCCGATTTTCCTTTCAAGCCCTTCACTAAATACGTTATTATGCAACCTATGGCCAAATCCAACCCTTGCAAGCTGTGTGGTAAACCCGCTAGTGTGCATGTTACACAAATCATTGGTAACCAAGTTGCCAAGGTGGATGTCTGTCAGGTATGCGCCCAAAAACAAGGGATGATAGACCCGACAAGTTTCTCTTTGGCAGCCGCGCTTGGTAAGCAGCTCCTCGTCGAAGGCCTCAAGATGGTTATGGGGCAAGTAGCGTGCTCTGCCTGTGGTTGCACCCTTGAGCAGTTTAAAAAAGTCGGCCGGCTGGGGTGCCCTTCGTGTTATGGAGCCTTTCAGCCCGTGCTAGAGGCTATTTTGAAGGACTCGCATAGCAATCAAAGCCAGCATCGGGGAAAGCTCGCCACGCGGGCCATGGCTTATAGTACTTTTACCAAACAGCTGACGACTCTCGAAATAGAGCTTAAGGAAGCCGTTGCAGAAGAACGCTTTGAGGACGCAGCCCGCATGCGAGATGAAATCCAAGCTGTAAAGGCGACCCTTGAAGCTTCTTGTATGGTGGCCTAACAAAGACCCTAATGGCTGCTTTTGATACACTTTTTAAAATCCCCACGAGTTTATCGGCGGGGACTGGGCCTTCTGTGCCGATTGTTCTGAGTGCGCGGGTACGTTTAGCCCGTAATTTAGCAGATCGTCCCTTTCCGGGGTGGGCCAAAGAGGCACAGCGACGGGACACTTTGTCTCAATGTGAAGACGCTTTAAAAGGGTTAGATCCTTTAAATGGGGGGTATACCTTCGCCATGAGCGACCTTTCTGAACTGCAAAAGCAAGTTTTAGTCGAACGCCATTTAATTAGTCGGGAGCTTTCGACGGCAGGGGAAGGCGCCGCTGTTGTTGTTAGTAAAGACGGAAGCTGTGCGGTGATGATTAATGAAGAAGACCATTTGCGCATACAGGTCCTCCAAGGGGGCATTCAATTTAAAAAAGTGTGGAAGACGATTGACGCTCTGGATACCACGATTGAAGAGCGCCTCACGTATGCATTCTCCCCTGAGCTGGGTTATTTAACGGCGTGTCCCACAAATGTGGGGACGGCTATGAGGGCCTCCGCCATGTTCCATTTGCCCGGGCTTGTGTTAGCAGGCCAGATGGAGAAGGTCATTCGCGCGGTTAACCAATTGGGGCTTACGGTGCGGGGTTTATTTGGAGAAGGCTCTGACGCAACAGGCAGTATCTTCCAAATTTCCAACCAACAAACTTTGGGCGAGAGTGAAGAGGCAATTATGCAAAAATTGACGAGCGTCCTCCAAACAATCATCGAGCAAGAGGAAAATGCTCGGGCCCGTTTTTTAGAGGCAGACCCGGTTAAGCTTTTGGATAAGCTGGGCCGCGCGTATGGGGTCTTGCAAAATAGCTTTGTTTTGTGCTCCACCGAGGCGATGAATACGTTGTCGCTCATGCGTTTGGCGGTAGATTTGAACATGCTGCCGGAGGAAGAACGTTCTTTAATCGACCAACTTTTCATCCAGTGTCAACCGGCTCATATTCAATTTGCCACAGACAATGCGCTAGACAGTACGGGGCGAGATCGCTACCGTGCAGACTTCCTCCGCAAGCACTTCCAAATGTTACCCCCGCTTAATTTTGAAGGTTTTGTGCCTTCTAGTTAAGCTTTCACGATTCCCCTTAGACTTATAAAATGGAACCACTGAATAATTTTACACCCCGCGCCCAACAAGTATTGGCCCTTGCTCGCAAAGAGGCTGATCGTTTTAACCATAATTATGTGGGGACCGAGCATTTACTCTTAGGGCTTATTAACCTAGGGCAGGGCGTTGCTATTAGCGTTTTGCAAAAACTGGGGTTAGACCTGGAGACTGTGCGGGCGGCTGTCCTCAAGCAAGTGGGGGCTGGACCTGAGGGGAAGGCCATGGGCAACATCCCATATACGCCCCGGGTAAAAAAAGTTTTGGCCCTGGCGGGTAAAGAAGCCAAGGCCCTCAACCACTCGTATATTGGGACGGAGCATATCCTCTTGGGTCTTTTGCGAGAGGGTGAAGGAGTTGCGGCTCGTGTTTTAAAGAGTCTTGAGGTGGATATTGAGCGCTGCCGAAATGAAATTTTAGCCGAGCTTGACCCTAATTATGCAGGAGGGGAAAGTGGGGAGCCGCTTTCGCAAGGGGGGATGGCCGGGCCAGGGATGTCTGCCCCGGGAGAAGAGCGGCGTGAAAGTGCTGGGGCTAAGGCCTCTGCCCTGAAAGCTTTTGGCCGCGATTTAACGGAGTGTGCAAAAAATGGGGAGCTGGACCCTGTGATTGGCCGACACGAGGAGATCCGCCGCGTTATCCAAATTTTATGCCGCCGTACGAAGAATAACCCGGTGCTTATTGGAGAGGCTGGGGTAGGTAAGACGGCGATTATCGAAGGATTGGCTCAGGAAATTGCGTCTGGTTCTGTCCCTGAAATCCTTTTAGATAGGCGGGTTATTAGCCTAGACTTGGCGCTTATGGTAGCGGGGACGAAGTACCGTGGCCAGTTTGAAGAGCGCATTAAGGCGGTGATGGACGAGATTCGCCGGGCCAAGAATGTTATTATTTTTATCGATGAGCTGCACACGATTGTAGGAGCTGGCGCTGCGGAAGGGGCGATGGATGCCTCGAATATTTTTAAGCCGGCCCTTTCCCGTGGGGAGTTACAGTGTGTGGGGGCAACGACGATTGCTGAGTATCGCAAATTTATTGAGAAAGATAGTGCGCTCGACCGCCGTTTTCAATCTGTCCAGGTAGATGCGCCGACGGTTGAGGATACGGTCAAAATATTGAAGGGTATCCGCTCTAAATATGAGGAGCACCATAAGGTCACTTATACGGATAAGGCTTTGGAGGCGGCGGCTAAACTTTCTGACCGTTATATTACTTCCCGCTTTTTGCCGGATAAGGCGATTGATGTCATTGACGAAGCCGGGGCCCGTGCACGGTTGCAAACGTTGAACCGGCCTCCTGAAATTGAAGCATTGAGCCAAGAGATTGATAAGGTATGTGCTCAAAAAGAAGGAGCCATTAGTGGGCAACATTTTGAGGAGGCGGCGGGCTTTCGGGATAAAGAAAAGCAACTGCGCACCGAACGTGAAGGGTTGCTTACCCAGTGGAAAGAGTCTCGAGAAAAAGAGCAGCGTATTGTAGGGGAAGACGAAGTATTGCAAATTATTGCTGCTTGGACGGGTATTCCTCTTCAACGTATGGAGCAGGGGGAAAGCCAAAAGTTACTTAATTTGGAGGCAGACCTGCAGCACGAAATTATTGGCCAAAAAGAGGCAACAGAAGTAATTGCTCGGGCTTTGCGCCGCTCCCGTGCGGATTTGAAGGACCCGAAGCGGCCTATTGGCTCCTTTATGTTCTTGGGTTCAACAGGGGTAGGTAAGACGCTCCTTGCTAAAATTTTGGCCGACCGGATGTTTGGGGACCGGGAATCGCTCATACAAATAGATATGTCTGAGTATATGGAGAAGTTTGCGGTTTCCCGTTTAATAGGCTCTCCCCCGGGGTATGTAGGGCATGATGAAGGCGGGCAATTGACTGAGGCTGTACGCCGCAAGCCTTATAGCGTAGTGTTATTTGATGAAGTGGAAAAGGCGCACCCGGATGTCGTGCAGCTCCTCCTCCAGGTACTGGAAGAAGGCCGTTTGACGGATAGCTTGGGCCGCGTGGTGGACTTCCGTAACACCATTATCATTATGACCTCCAATGTGGGGGCTGAGATTTTGCAGCGTAATACCTCTCTCGGGTTTGGAGCGAGTGCCACGGCTTTGGGCGAGTATGATAAGGTGAAAGAAAAGATTTTGGATGAGACCAAGAAATCTTTTAAGCCGGAATTTTTAAACCGGATTAATGAGTTGGTCATCTTCCACCCCTTGACGCGGGAGGATTTACGGCAAATCGTAGACCTTGAAGTGGCCAAAGTATTTAAGCGTTTAGCTGAGCAAAAAATTGCGCTGGAGGTGGATTTATCTGCCAAAGACTTCCTCCTTGAAAAAGGCTATGATGATAAATATGGGGCCCGGCCGTTGCGTCGTGCCGTTGAACGTTACCTGGAGGATGCCTTGGCGGAAGCGATCCTTAAAGGAGAAGTGCATGCAGGCGAGCCCGCTAAGATTATTCATAAAGAAGGGGTTGAGGGTCTCTCTTTTGAGCCCAGTACGGCGGCCCCCGCAACCCCGGCCTCAGCCACGAGTTAGGGAGTTAGGGTTCTTGCAGGCCTATTAGGCAATTATAACATCAGGCTCCACTTAAATAGTGGGGCCTGATGTTTTTTACGTTGCGTTTAGGGACTCATAAATTAATGAGTATGAAGCAGTATAGAATATTTATTATGTAGAAATTTCTCTTAGTGTTGACGAGTCTTATCAGTGGAACCCTTGCTTTTGCGAGTAATGAAGGAATTGGGGGAAAGATAGCTTATTGGATTACGCCAGATGATGGGCTGTATATGGAGCATGTACGCGATTATTTAAAGGATTATGAGCGATGTTTGCCTCGGAGTAACTTTTCTGCTTCTAACCCAGTGATGAAGCAGTACGGATTGGTGGAAGTTACGAAGGTTAGATTGCAAGAAGGCAGACTTTCTTGGACTGAGAATGAGGGGAAAGCGGTGAGCGTCAATGGAGTGCGGGTGTTGCCATTGCCGTTACGGGAGGTTTTGTGTTCTGAAGCTAACAGATTGCCGGGGTGTCTACATTTTGGTTATGCTTTTGAGAATAAACCAGAGAAAAGAGTTATTGAGGCAAAGTATAGGCTGAATGCTCAAGCAGAAGGGCATATGGCGCATTGGTTAGGCTTGAAGGCACAGCCTGAGGAAGGAGAGCATGACAGCGCTTATTGGGAGCGTTTTGGAGAGGCTTTTTGTAAGCAGTTATTTCCTGATGAGGTTGGGCAGGCTACATTTACGCGCGTGCAAATGGGACAAGCGCTGTCGTGGTGCAAGGAAACAGCGAGTGATTGGGTGACGTATGTGATACAATTAGAGGCTGATGCTGGAAAACCGATGCATTTACTTTTTTCAAATACATTGGGTTTTGAGTATAGCCCGGTTAATGAGTATGTGCGCGAGCTTGAGGTCTGGAGCCCTGAACGAGTTGATCTTCAAGGATTTCATTGGGATTATTTTGCAGATGTTTGGGGGACTTTTGATCTTAAAAAAATAGGAAATACCTTTGAGGCGTATCCGGTGTACGAAAAAAAGTATATTGAAGTTGCAACTAATATTTTGCTCGATTGGGTGAAGTTTGGTGGTGACGTATATAGTTTTTCGGGGGCGAGCCCACGTGAGATCGAAGAAATAAAAGTTTCTTTGTGTAATTTTGACCGGGAAATTGATGAAGTCATTGAAATGTGGGCGGATCAGTTGAGGGAAGCCACTACGAGCGAAGAAGTAGAGAAACTTAACATAGGCCTGCGTACCTTCCGTACGTTAAAGGAACTTTTCTTAGAGCGAAAAGCGTTGGAGCTGCAGGTATTTGGCGAGCCTGCACCTCGAGTTACTGAATTTGCAGCTTCTAATGCTATATTTGATGAAGAGGTAAGTGTGCGTACTGTGAAGGATATTGTATAGTGGATTATTTTAAGAAATTACGGGGGGTTGTTCGAGTGGGGAGAGGCTTATAGTGGTAAAACCGCCTTTATGTATGGGGTTGAAAAAGAGCATTTAGGCATTGTCAATAGACTAGAAAACCATGGCGTGCTTCAAGCAATTGCTGGATGAATATGCTATATTCTATGAAAAACGTTCTGGTTTTTCTTTAGGTCTATGCTCAGGATGGGGGCATGAATATTACGGTCATGGGAGCGGGGAGCTGGGGGACGGCGTTTGCGCAGTATGCGGTAGGGCTAGGGCATACGGTTGTGCTCGTCCCTCGTAGGCTGGAGCAGGCTTTGAGGCTTACCTCCTCTGGCGAGAATGAAGAATATCTCCCGGGGGTGAGGCTAGATAAGAGTTTACAGATTATAAGCGAACTGCGGCCGGCGTTGATGGAGGCAGAATTGGTGGTGTTTGCTTGCCCGTCTAAGGGGTTGCGCACCGCGTGTGAAGGGGTGAGGCGCGAACTTGAGAGTGCATGGCAGTTGAAAGGGGCGATTACGCTTTGTAAGGGGTTGGACAGCGAGACATTGCAGTATCCGGCTGAGGTGGTAGAGGAAGTGTTGGGTGGGTCTTTGTGTGTCGGAGCATTATCAGGGCCAAATAATGCAGCTGAGGTAGCGAAAGGTTGCCTTGCAGCCGCTGTATTAGCCTTTCCTGAGGCAGCGAAAGCATTTGCTCAGAGTGTGCAGGAGGCTTTGAGCAGTGAAACCTTTCGGCTTTACCGGTCTGCAGATCGGCGTGGGGTAGAGCTGGGCGGGGCGCTTAAAAACATTTATGCGATAGGCGCGGGGCTTTGCCAGGGTTTGGGGCTTGGGGATAATGCGCGAGCGGCTTTTTTAACCCGGGCACTAGGGGAAATGGTGAAGCTGGGTATACAGTGGGGAGGGCAATCGCAGACTTTTTATGGCCTCAGTGGGCTTGGGGATTTGATGGCGACTGCATATGGGCCGTGGAGCCGTAACCGTAGTTTTGGTGAAGCCTTGGGCCGCGGAGAGGCTATTGAAGGAGTTTTGGGGCATGCGCATGGGGTAGTAGAGGGGTATGGGGCTGTTCAGGCTTTTTTTAAGAAAGCGCAGACCGAGGGATTGAGTGCACCTATTTTAAGTAGTCTTTATCAAATACTTTATGCGGGGGAGCAGCCGGGTCGGGCGGTTGAACTTTTGATGAGGCGACCTGTTGGGGTAGAGCATAATAACATTTGATAGTGAGACCGCTGCATAATACCTTTCTTTTGAATTTTGGTCGGTTGTTGCTCCTCAAGTACTGTATGTACATTCGTCGCTCCGTCCTACAAATTCTTCAAAATCAAGGTATTTTGCAATCGGTCTCTTTATAATCCCTAAAGTAAAAAATTGAAATCCTCCCTCTTTTGTTTAATTATCCAATGCTTAATTTTTAAGAGATTATGATGCAGCCGTTTGATGAAGAGGGCAGTGAAGCGGATATGCCAGACTTAGGGGCGCTCGCGGGGTTTCCGTCTATACATAAAGTGGAGGTGCCTTTGTCTATGCGTTTGGCTACGGGGGCTAATGCCCATCAACAGGCGGCTTTGTATGGGGATTTTGCGGCAGCTTGCGAATTGATAAGGGGGGCCGCTTTATCTTATCCGGCACTTGTGAATGCATCTGCCGGGATGTACCTCATGGGGGAGTTTGAGAAGCCGGCTGTGGCCATTATTCGCTATGGAAGCCCTTTGGCGGTGGCATCGGCTATGTCTTTGGAAGAGGCAGTGGAAGAACTAGGGTCGTTATTCTCAAAAAATGTACCGGGAAGCACAGTTATCTTTAACCGGACGGTTGATGGCGTGCTCGCAGATCAATTAGCCTCCCTATTGCCTGAGTTAATTTTGGCCCCTACGTATACTGTGGAGGCTAAAGAGCGATTGACCGGGAGGACACTTTTGGCCCCTAGGCCGACTTTGCGGGCAGATACACTGATGGAGTGCCGTAGTGTGTCTTTTGGGCTTTTGCTGCAAGACCGGGAGCGGCCTGGAATAAACCCTGGATTGTGGCAAGGGGCGGAAAATTTAGGCGAACTGTGGCCGGCTGCGCTTTTTGCTTGGCGGGTGGCGAAGCATGTTAGATCCCCCGGGGCTGTTTTTGTTAAAGGGGAGAGGACCGTTGTGATTGCTGCGGGCTCTTATGCGGCAGCGCATTTGCCAGTATTGGCCCATGAGATAGGGGGCGAGCTGGATGTATTGCGTGGGTGTGTTATTGCTTTAGATGAAGCACTGGAGAGTGAAGGGGTACTGGAGGCATTTGCCCGGACAAGGCCCATGGTAGTGCTCCATCCTGGAAATGCCGATGAGGTGCTTGAGGAAATATTAGTGCAGCGAGCGAAGGCGTTAGATGTTTTACTGATTTCGACAGGTCGTGCGTATCGGCGATTGTGCTGAGAAGATGGTAGGAATAGCTTTATTTTCAGTTTTTTAGCGGTTAATATAGGGGTATATGTATAAGTTGTTTATTGGGGTTTCGCTGATCTGTGTGACCTGCCTTTCGGGTTGTTATACGGTGCCTGAGACGGGGCGCAGCTCCCTAAACTTAATGTCTGAAGGGACGGTATCGAGTATGGCGGCGGCTTCGTTTGGGGAATTAAAGACAGATACGCCCATTTCGACCGACAAGCAAAAGACCGCCATGGTAGAGCGCGTAGGTAGGCGTATTGTGACGGTGGCTGCAGAGTCAGCAGATTTACCCCCGGTTGATAAATGGGAGTTTGTGCTCTTTGAAGATGATAAGACCATTAATGCCTTTGCTATGTCTGGAGGCAAGGTGGGAGTTTATACAGGTCTCTTGACTGTTGCCAAAACAGAAGACCAGTTGGCAGCTGTCATTGGGCATGAGGTAGCGCATGTTGCAGCGCGTCACGGGAACGAGCGGTTGTCCCAAAATTTGGTGCTGGCGGGTATTGGAGCGGGGTTGGTTGTGGGGACGATGAAAGAGAGTGCTGCGACGCAAGCGGCCGTTTTAGGCGCCTATGGAGCAGGTGCTACAGTGGGGGTCGTGCTTCCTTTTAGCCGCAGAGATGAAGCAGAGGCCGATTATATTGGGCTTATTTATATGGCCCGAGCGGGGTATGACCCACGGGCTGCAGTTGAATTTTGGGAAAGTATGCGGGCGCAAAAAGGAGAAACAGTTCCTGAATTACTTTCTACCCATCCGGCAGATGATACACGGATTGAGAATATTAAAAGGCAGTTGCCCCAAGTAATGCCTATTTATGAGACCATGCATAATGCATGATCGATGAGTTTTTGGTTGGTTGACGAGCGAGGCGCACGTAAGCCTACCTAAAGGTAGGTGCGTAAGCCGAACGGAGTAAGCGCTCAAAAGAAAGGCATTAATAGCCGCGATAATTTAGTAGCGATAATGGTCCGACTTATACGGCCCATCGATTGAGATATTAAGATAGTCGGCTTGTTCTTGAGAAAGGGTGGTGAGGCGGACGCCAATTTTTTCTAAATGGAGCCGGGCGACTTCTTCATCCAAATATTTAGGTAGTAAGTAAACTTTGGGCTCATAGATGCCGCGGTTTTTCCAAAGATCTAGCTGTGCTAGGACTTGATTGGCAAAGGAAGAGGACATGACGAAGGAAGGATGCCCGTTGGCGCAGCCCAGGTTGACGAGACGCCCTTCTGCTAGGATATAAAGCTGTTTGCCGCTGGGGAGAGTGTAGCGGTCTACCTGAGGTTTAATTTCGTCTCGTTTAATCTGAGGGAGGTTATTTAAGGCTGTTACTTGGATTTCGGTATCGAAGTGCCCAATATTGCAGACGATGGCTTGGTCTTTCATCGCTTTTAGGTGTTCTAGGCGGATGATATCGCGGTTGCCCGTTGCGGTTACATAAATGTCTGCCCTGCCCAGTGTATCTTCTACCGTGGCTACTTGAAAGCCTTCCATTGCGGCTTGTAGGGCGCAGATAGGGTCCACTTCTGTAACGATGACTTGGGCCCCCATGCCGCTTAAGGCTTGAGCGCACCCTTTGCCAACATCTCCATAACCGCAGACGACGGCGACTTTCCCGGCGATCATGACCCCTATGGCTCGCTTGATGCCGT
The DNA here is from genome assembly GCA_025363025.1 of Opitutia bacterium. Taxonomy (GTDB): domain Bacteria; phylum Verrucomicrobiota; class Verrucomicrobiia; order Opitutales; family JANYEO01; genus JANYEO01. Next base: position 6,217 of record JANYEO010000028.1, on the reverse strand, counting down.
CTATAAGGGATTCCCGGCAGCCGTAAAGGTTATCGAATTTGGATTTGGTAACGGAATCATTAACGTTAATAGAAGGGATGAGCAGGGATTGATTTTGCATCATCTGGTAGAGGCGATGCACCCCTGTTGTTGTTTCTTCCGAAACCCCGAACCATTCCCGAACGACGGTGTGCCAGTGACGTGCGTCGCCCGCTTGTATACGCTTTAAGGTGTCTTTAAAAACGGCTTCGTCTTCGTTATCTGAAGGGTTAAATATCCAATTGCTTCCCTCCTCGAGTTCGAAGCCTTTATGGATCATAAGGGTGGCATCGCCCCCGTCGTCTACGATGAGGTTGGGCCCTTTGCCATCTGGCCAGGTGAGGGCTTGCTCCATGCACCACCAGTAGTCTTGAAGGCTTTCTCCCTTCCAGGCAAAGACAGGTACCCCTGTGGCGGCAATGGCGGCGGCGGCTTCGTCTTGGGTAGAGAAAATATTGCAGCTAGCCCAGCGAACATCTGCGCCTAGAGCACTTAAAGTTTCTATAAGAACGGCCGTTTGGACTGTCATATGAAGGGCCCCTGTAATGCGCGCGCCTTTTAAAGGTTTTTCCGCTGCGTGTTTATGGCGAATGGCCATGAGACCGGGCATTTCTTGCTCGGCAACTTCGATAGCGCGACGGCCGAGGGAGGCTAAGTTAATATCGGCAACTTTGTAGGGGAGCGTCATATTAGGAGTCTTTAAAGTAGTAGTATCCATGAATAGAAGGCCTAGTTGGCTGTTGTTTTTAAAGGAGCGACTTCCATAAAACGGGTAGCTGGGTTTAAAGCGCCTCCGTTGGCAATTGTATCAATGGCTTCCTGAAGGGCTTCTGTCCGGGTTGTTTGCTCCCAAGGTAAGTCTTGTTTGGTGAAATGGCCGTAGTTGGTAGTTCTCCTGTAAATCGGTTTTAGGAGATCTAGCTGACGAATAATGTCTGCGGGTTTAAAAGAAAAAACGGCTTGGACGGCTTGGGCGATTTCGTCATCCGAATAATAGCCTGTGCCAAAGGTATTAACATAAATACTGGTAGGGTTTGGGTGCCCGATGGCATAAGCGACTTGGAGCTCTACTTGATGAGCGAGCTTGGCCGCAACGATGTTTTTGGCCACCCAGCGGCACATATACGCGGCAGAGCGGTCTACCTTAGAAGGATCCTTTCCTGAGAAAGCACCGCCCCCATGGCGGGCCCAGCCGCCGTAGGTATCGACAATGATTTTGCGCCCAGTAACGCCGGCATCTCCCTCGGGGCCGCCTACAACGAATTTACCCGTTGGGTTAATAAAAAACTCCGTATGGTCTTTGAGTAAATGAGCGGGGACTTCTTTTCGTATAATTTCTTCTATGCAAAAACGTTCGATGGCTGCGTGGTCGATGGTGCTCGCATGTTGGGTTGAGATAACGATGTTATCCACTGCAACAGGGCGGCCGTTTTCATACGCTACGGCTACTTGAGTTTTGCTATCGGGCCTGAGCCATGTACATTCGCCAGCTTTGCGTTTAGTGGCTAAGGCTTCGTTAAGCTTATGGGCCAGCATAATCGGCAGGGGCATTAATTCTTCTGTATGATCGCATGCGTAGCCAAACATGATGCCTTGGTCGCCAGCGCCTTGCTCCGCTGTTTTTTTGCCATCGGCCGCTCGAGCATCTACACCTTGGGCAATATCGGGAGATTGCCGGGTAATGGCCCAGTGGACGAAGAGCGTGTCCGCATGGAACATGTCCTGATCATAGGTATACCCAATTGTTTTAACGGCTTCGCGGATAACGAAATCGAAATCAATATGTGCGCGGCAGGTAATTTCGCCCGCTAAAAATACGCAATTGCTCTTAACGAGAGTTTCGCAAGCAACGCGGCTAGATGGATCTTCTTCTAGACAAGCGTCTAAAATGGCATCGGAAATATAGTCGGCGACTTTATCGGGGTGACCTTCGCCAACAGATTCGGAGGAAAAAACGTAACGGGGCATAATAAGTAGGTTTAGTATTATGCCTTCTTGGACCCTTTGGGTCAAAGCATTCTACATGTGGGCGCTAAATAAATTAGGCAGAGGGCGGCCAGTTAGTGGGGTTTGTTTTTGTTAAATTTTTTAAAAAACAAAAGGCGTGTGGCAATTATGACCTCGGGCTTGGTGCGGGCGGAGGGAATCGAACCCTCGATTCAAGCTTGGGAAGCTCACGTATTACCTCTATACTACGCCCGCGAATCAGATGGGGTAAAAGAGCGCAGTTGGTTGCGTTTGGCAAATAGAAAGTGAGGTTTTGGCGTATTTTGGGATTAGGGGGAGGGAAGGTAGCTTGTATTTAGCCTGGAAATAGGTGGAAATAATGCAAGTTTAGCTCGAAGGCAGTAGCCATAGCGTGGAGCAATAAAATTGATCCACGCGAAAACTAGAAGAGTGGGCCATGCCTTTTGGTGTGATGAAAAGCTTGACAAATGCGATCACCAAACGTAGAGGTTTAGCCGTTCTATCCAGTCCGAATGTTGCAGTATATTGCCATCGCGTTTTTGATAGCTCTTCGAATGTCCCGAATGTCCCGAAGGGACATATAATTGTACCCGGCGCGCAGCCTAATGTGCGCACTTTTTACTATTTCACTTAAAGTAGGTGAAGTTTTAGTTGCGACTCATTATATAATGAGATCGCTGCATTATGATAGTTATAACGAGGCTCTATGCAGAAGGCCTTCATGTTAATTTTTAGTTCTTATGAATATTTTCATCCATTTCATTCCGATTCTTTTATTTATTGCCCTCTATGTAGGGGCCGGGCTTTATTTTTCGCTTACGGGCGTAAGTAATGCCTTTTATCAATTATCCCCTACGGTTGCGATCATTCCCGCTATCGTACTGGGCTGGGTGCTTCACCGAGGAGCAAATGCTGAGCGTACACACGACTTTCTTGAAGGGGTGCGTCACCGTGATATTATTACGATGTGCCTCATTTTCCTTTTGGCTGGTGCATTTTAGTACCGTCACCCAATCAATCGGCAGTGTAGACTCGACAGTTAATTTAGCGCTGAGGTTTATTTCCCCCCAGTTTTTGCTGGTGGGCATTTTCATTATCGCGGCCTTTATTTCAACTGCTATTGGCACTTCAATGGGCACCATTGCGACGATTGCACCCATTGCAGCGGGTCTCGTAGCAGAAGGCGTTTTTCCGGCAAGTCTTGGTCTGGCCACGGTAGTCGGAGGGGCCATGTTTGGGGACAATCTCTCCTTGATTTCAGATACAACGATTGCAGCTGTTCTTTCTCAGGAAGCCGAAATGCGTGCGAAGTTAAAAATCAATGCCCTTGTAGCTATACTGGCCTCCATTATTACTATTGCGATTCTCTTTTTTGCGCATGAAGGCACGGCATACGTAGTCGTTAAAGATTATTCATTACTCCTCGTATCACCTTACTTACTCTTAATCTTCTTGGCGGTCATGGGTGTCCCGGTATTTGTGGTACTCATATCAAGCCTTACGTTTGCGGGTACACTTGGCTTTTTCGCTTCAGACTATGGCTGCTTTCAATTTAGCCAAGATATTGCGAAAGGATTCACGAGCGTGTATGATATTGTTCTGCTTTCACTACTTGTGGGTGGGCTTTCCGGATTAGCTGGGAACGCTTCTAAAGACTTAGCTCATACGTTATCGGCCTGGATCTCCAAAACCGGGGGCGTTCGGATGGCTCAACTCGTGATTGCTAAGATTGTTTCTGGTTTCGATATTCTTTTAGCCAATAACACGGTTGCCATCATCTTCAGTGGTGAAATGGCCCGTGTGATTGATAAAGATCATCATATTCCTCCTCACTACAGTGCAGCTTGGTTAAGCATTTTCTCTTGTGTTTTTCAAGGGCTCATTCCCTATGGTGCACAGCTTTTATTGGCAGCTTCTATTGGGGGTGTCTCGCCTGTTAGCCTTGTGCCGCATGTTTATTACTGTTACATCCTGGGTATTGTAGCGGTTGCGTGGATTTTGCTCCAGGGCCCTTTTAAGGCAACGACAAGATGTGCGGACAGGTTACCTTAAGTTCCCTTGGTTAAAAATTAGCAAGGGCTTTTCGTGGGGTCTTTAAGTTGTCTTGATAATTGCGCATAATGAGACCGCTGCATAATGGCGTTTTTGAACAAAATACAGAAAAAATTCAAATTTTAGGGCCTGGGATTATGCAGCGGTCTCATTATAAGCCAAGTTTGTGCAACTAAAAGGCCCTAGGGAGAGGCGGCCGTATTTTTCAACCCTTTAATTGGCATAAAAGGTGCTTTGTTAGCTTTATTATGGTTACCCCCATTGGACTGAACAGCCAGAGCGATTATGTAATGGCACAAAAGACGATAGAGATTAGCACGGTTAAGCATAAGGCTACGGCTGCTAATATTGGTAATCATGAAACGCCGGGTTATCAAAGAATACACGTTAATAAGAGCTTTTCAGATGAGCTTAAACGTTTGGCGGCTAATAACCGGTGGGAGGAGTACAGAGACTTAAACCCTTCTCTCAGTGTTGACGATAAAGCGCCGATGCTAAGGCCTGATGGGAACACGGTTTCCCTCGAGCATGAGTTGATGGAGATGTCTAAAAATACCCTCGAATTTGAATTTGCGGCAGATTATATGACCGATTCTTTAAAACGGTTGCAGACGGCGATAACGGGGAGAGTGCAATAGGATTTTAAGTTCATCTATTTAATGCTATGAGTATTATACCCGGGATTGAGCTGGTAAGCGCTTCTCTTCAAGCCGAAAAAATACGGCTAGAATGTATTACGCAAAATATTATTAATGCCCAGACAACACGTGGGGCCAATGGAATGCCTTATCAAAAGCAAGATGCTGTTTTTGAAGCGGTATTAGATAAAAGCTTGGGGCTGGAAGGTCTGCAATCTGTCCGGGTATCGAAGATTATGAAGGATGAGAGTGCGGGTAGTAAAATGCATAAGCCAGGGCACCCCCATGCGGATGCACACGGGATGGTGGAGATGCCGAATGTGAAGATCCACGAAGAAATGGTGAATATGATTAGCTCTAGCCGTGCCTTTGAAGCTTCTTTAAGTGTTGCGCATACGGCTGAAGGATTGGCACGAAAAACGCTGAGTATAGGTAGACTTAATTAATAATTACTGACCATGTCTTTTCTTACATCCATACAAAGCTTAGGGGCCCCGTTAATGCAGCAGCTAGGGAAATCTGCCGGAGGGGAGGGTGCGCTTTCTGTCAAAGATTTGCAGAGTGTTAAAGATTTGCAGGGCGTCAAGGATGCGATTGGCAAGATAGATAGCTCTATTAAAAGTGCAGGAGGCCAGTTTAAAAATTTTTCTGGAATTGAGGGCGCAATTGATAGTTTGAAGGGAGCTGCTGCAGGAGCTCCGAGTGTGCGGCCAGCCTCCGGACATATGGGGAGCCTGGGGGGGGGGTCTTTTGGCTCTTTGTTAAAGGATGCCGTTAAGCATGTAGATGAAAAACAAAAAACGGCTGCAGCTGAAGCGAAAGCTGTTTTTACCGGAGAGTCTGATAATTTGCATCAAGCAGTGATCTCTATGCGTGAAGGGCAAATGGCTTTTAATTTGCTGGTTGAAGTACGTAATCAATTGATGGAAGGCATGCAAGAGTTAGCCCGTTTGCAAGTTGGATAATACTAACGATTTCTTTTTATTATGAATGCATTTTTAGAACAATTAAAGCGTCTTTGGTCTGAGCTTGGGCTCAACCAAAAAGTATCTTTATCAATTGCCACATTAGCTGTTGTGGCTGCGATGGGCGGACTACTTATGTGGTCGAGCAATCCATCGATGACTTTACTTTATGGTAGAGTAGATCCAAAAGAAATGGGAGACGTGGTAGAGGTATTGGAAGAAAATGGTATCCCTTACCGGCTAGAGCAAGGAGGGACCTCTATATTTGCACCCAAGGACCAGATTGGCCGTATGCGGATGCAAATGGCTAGCCGTGGAGTACCCAGTGGAGGAGGTGTAGGTTTTGAAATTTTTGATCGTACGAATTTTGGTATTAGTGATTTTATTCAAAAAACAAATTATATGCGGGCCATCCAAGGGGAGCTTGCCCGTACAATTTCGCAGATGCAGGGTATTCGATCTGCCCGCGTTATGGTGGTGATACCCGAGAGTCGATTGCTTGTAAATAATGAAAAAGGGCGGGCTACGGCATCTGTTTTTATTGAAACAACGAATCGTCTAGAGCGTGAAGGTGTG
>JANYEO010000022.1 GCA_025363025.1 Opitutia bacterium | reverse complement strand
TTCTTTTGAGTTTTTGGTCGGTTGTTGCTCCTCAAGTACCGTATGTACATTCGTCGCTCTGTCCTACAAATTCCTCAAAATAAAAGCATTCTGCAATCAGTCTCTTTACAATCCATCTCCTAAGGCAACCAAGGGTACTTCTCAAACTCCGGCTTACGTTTCTCTAAATACGCACTGAGTCCTTCACTCCCTTGCTCGGTAAGGTAATAAAGCAGCGTTGCATTCCCCGCCAGCTCCTGAAGGCCTGCTTGCCCATCACAATCCGCATTCAGGGCAGATTTTAAACAGCGGATCGCTAGCGGGCTTTTCTCCATCACTTCACGGGCCCACTGCACGCCCTCTTCTTCCAAACGCTCAATTGGCACAACTGTATTAATAAGCCCTATCTGGAGGGCTTCGGCCGCACTATACTGCCGACAAAGAAACCATATTTCCCGGGCCTTCTTCTGCCCCACACAGCGCGCAAGGTAGCTGGAGCCAAAGCCACCGTCAAAACTCCCCACCCGGGGGCCTGTCTGCCCAAAAATACCATTCTCAGCCGCAATAGTTAGATCACACACTAGGTGCAATACCTGCCCCCCTCCAATTGCATAGCCCGCCACAAGCGCTATCACCACCTTGGGCATCGTTCTTATAAGCCGCTGCAAGTCGAGCACATTTAAACGCGGCACCCCACCATCATCCACATATCCCGCCTCTCCGCGCACAGATTGGTCCCCTCCGGAGCAAAAGGCATACTTCCCATCCGTATGCGGCCCTGCCCCTGTTAAAAGAATAGCCCCCACGCGGCTATCTTCCCTCGCATCCGTAAAGGCCTCTATCATCTCTATCACCGTCTGCGGGCGAAAGGCATTCCGCTTATGTGGTCGGTTAATCGTAATCTTGGCAATCCCCTCGCCCTCGGCTTTATGATAAAGAATATCCTCGAAGAGTTTAACCGTTTTCCAAATGACAGGTTTATTCATAGTAAGACCATTTCGTAACGTAGCTTTAAAAAAAATACTTAATTACTCAACTTTTAACCTCAGCAAATTATTTAGAGACCGCTTGCAGAATGCTTTGATTTTGAGGTACTCAAGGAACGACAACCGACCAAAAACTCATAAATCATGCATTGTGCAACGGTCTCACTCATGCCAATGAATCAACAAGCTCCTTTATCAACGCTTTACGCTTATCAAAATCATTGGCCCCATTTGTTTTAAAATAAATTAGCCGTGTCCCTGCTTCAGGCAATACCTTTATCGCAGCCTCCACGGCCTCCCACGTTTCAGGGCATATCACCTCAACTCCATGAGCCCGGCCCAAAGCAGGGATATCCGCTACTTGGGGGGTCAACCACAATTTTTCAAGTGGCACGCCTTCACACGTCGCAATCCCTAAATAACGAAAAATAGTCCCCCCATCATTATCAACACACAGGATAGTCAAGCTACCACTAAACCCATTTTGATTCAGTAAAAGCGCTCCCTGATCATGCAAAAAGCCTAAATCCCCAATAAGCAGCAGGCTCGGCTTCTGTGCCCCCTCAGCCATACCATAGCTCGTCGCAATCAAGCCATCCAGCCCATTAGCCCCCCGGTTGCAAAACACATTAAAGCGCTTCTCCGTAGCCAGCATAAAAGCTTCACACTCTCGTATCGCCATACTGGTAGATACAAACCACGGCGCCTCTGCGGGCAAAGCCTGGCTAAGCACCCAAGGTATTTTTGATTCAAAGAGGCTTTCTTCTTTAATAAAAGCAGCGTTAACCCCCGCTGCCACTTTTTCATCTAGGGCCTTCCATCTCTTTGCGTAAACTGACAACGCTTTCTTTTCCTCACTAACGACTCCAGCTAATAAATGCGGGCTTACCCTCACATGACTTATCCCGCGGAAGTACGGGTCCACAAATTCACCAGTCGGCTCCACATGGAAAGCGTCTGCTTGGCCCTCTTCCAACCAACTACGCAGCGTCTTACTGGTAGGCAAGCGTCCTATATGCAGCACCGCTTCAGGTCTTAGCTGCTGATAACACGCCGCATTTCTCAAAATAATATCATAATGCGCAACCATCCCCGGTATCTTGCCCTTTTCTCCTCTAATGGGTGCAATCCCATCTACTAATACCGGCCAACCCAATGATTGGGCAATGGCTGCCACATCATCTGCTAACGTAGCCCGCCCAAATCCCTGCTGTGCGCCTACCGTAATGCATCCTGTCTTATAACCTCGCAGCTTCTCGAACAACGCCTTTGCCACCATCCCGTCTCCTGTTACCCCCGATGGCCTTATCGCAGTTATAGATGCAAAAAAACCTTCGTCAGCTACTTTTACTAGTAATTTTTTATACCCATCACTTCGCTCCGGCTGAGGCACCACCGGATACGGAAAGGGTACATTTAAATGCACAGGCCCAGGAAAAGGGAAGCACGCCCGCTCATGCGCATACACCGCCTGGTCCCTTAATACGCGAAAAAGCTTTTCTTCCGACCGTGGCAATGGCAGCTCCCTGTACCACACCGGCATATGGCCGTACAACCGTTGCTGATCAATCACTTGCTCGCCACCCGCATAGCGCATCTCAGATGGGCGATCCACAGTCAAAATAATCAGCGGTACCCCACTCATCCGCGCCTCGACAAGAGCTGGGAAGTAATTCGCCGCAGCCGTACCCGAGGTGCAAATAAGCCCCACCGGCTCTTCCAATGCTTTAGCTAACCCCAATGCAAAAAAAGCCGCTCCCCGCTCATCCAGGACAACATGCGCCTTTAGCCCTTTATTTAAATAAAAACCCAGTGCTAACGGTGTAGATGACGACCCGGGTGAAATTACCACCCGCCGCAGCCCCGCTCGTCTGAGGGACTCCGCCAATACCCCCCCCCACAATGTCTCCGTATTCGCCGTTATAAGATCAGGGAACTGCTGCATAATAGCTTTTTAAACACAACTGGAAGAATTTCAATTTTTAACTTTCAAACTTATAAATCATGAATGCTACATACGACCTCTCAATGCATTCACTATCCCCTTCATCTTAAGCCCTGTCTCCGCCTCTTCCTTCTGTGGGTCAGAGGCTTCAATAATCCCCGCTCCACAAATGATACGCGCAAAACACCCTTGCAGCTCCACCCCACGTATCCCCACAGCAAAATGCCCTTCACCAGCCGCATTCACCCATCCAAAAGCCCCCGCATACCACCCACGCTGAAAGCCCTCTAAATCTTTTATCAGCGCTGCCGCTTGTTTTTTAGGCTCCCCACAAATAGCAGACGTTGGGTGCAGTTTGTGGACTACACTTAAAATACGAGCCGCCCCTTCCGCTCGTATAGGGGTCAATACATGCTGTACTAACGGTAGCTTTTTGAGCGTCCGCTCGCCCACTGTTACCTCAAGCCCAGCGGCTTCAAGTCTTCGTACAATTTGGGCACATACAAGCGCCTGCTCTCGCCCATCTTTTGCACTCTCAAGTAAAGCTACTCCTAATGCCACATCCGCTTCAGGAGTATCCCCCCGGGGAGCCGTCCCTGCCAAAGCCTCTGTCCATACCTTATTGTTCTTAACACTGAGCAACCGTTCGGGGCTCGCCGCAATATAACTACCCCCCTCTGGCGTTATCCATACGAGCAGTTGACAATGAGGGTACGCCTGCTTAAGCACCCGAGCCACGGCCCAGGGCTCCCACGCTTCCTTCGCTTCTAAAATTACCCCACGGGCCAATACCACTTTCTCCACCCCATTTCCTTTTATGGCCTCAATCGCTTGTGCAACCGCTACCCTATACCCGCCTTTCGGCTCAATAACATCCACCTGCTTCACTCCCCTAGGTAAAACAACACCATCCCCCCCACAATCACACACTCCCGCCCTCCCATCATCCCCCTGCCCTAACATACCCCCATGCACCCCCTTAGGCTTAAAAACAACACATGCAGGTGGCACTCCATCGGTCTCCTCTTCAAAAGCGAGGCCCATAGGAAAAACACCTTCTCCTCCTTGCTCCCTAACCCACGCCTCTGCCTCTAGCGCCCGCCTTTCTCCCCTACATACCTTCACCGCCTCCGCCCCAAGGGCCCCCACCCACGTACCCGCCGCCGGGTCATCCAGATAAAAAGCCCACTCTCCGGGCCTATATCCTTCCTGTAATTTTTTTAAGCCGCTATGCATTACTCTTTCCTTGGAAACAATATAGCCCCTTCCGCCCCCAACGCATTCCCCGTTAAGCTATTCCCCCAGGCCTTTGCCTCCTCAAAGCTTTTAACAACGCCTACGCCAATCAATCGGCGCACTTCAGTTGCAATAGTCGGCATCACCGGAGCTATCAATACACTCACAATTCTAAGCGCCTCCGCCATTACCGCGAGGGTCGTCTCAAGGCGTACCTTATCTCCTGCTTCAACAAGTTTAGCTAGCTTCCACGGTGCGCGTAGTTCCGCATAACGGTTAATCCCCCGCACCAGCTCCCACGTACTCTCAAGCCCGGTGTGGAATTGGTAGCCCAGGTACAGCTCAGGTACCTCTCGGCCTGCTTTTTCAGCCAAGGCTTTTAAGGTTTCTTCTGGTTCTTCTAAAGAGCCTGCAGCCGGTATCTTCCCCTCTGCATAGCGGCTTACCATATTAAGCAAACGGCTAACGAGGTTACCCAAATCATTCCCAAGGTCGCTTTTATATCGTATCTCAAATCGTTCGAGGGAAAAATCCCCATCCTGCCCCACATTCATTTCACGTAGGAGGAAGAAGCGGAAGGCATCTGCCCCATAAGCTTCTATCAGGCTAAGGGGGTCCACCACATTCCCTACACTCTTAGACATTTTTTCACCGGAAGCCAACCACCACCCATGCACGATGAAGGACTTTGGCAGCGCTATCTCACACACCTTTAGCATAATAGGCCAATACACCGCATGGGGAGGCACGAGGATGTCCTTGCCAATCACATGCGCATCGGCAGGCCAATTTTTTTCAAACTCAGGCGTTCCATACCCCGCAGCCGTTACATAGTTAAGGAGCGCATCAAACCATACATAGGTTACAAACCCCGCATCAAAGGGTAGCGGTATCCCCCAGCTAAGGCGCTCAATAGGGCGGGATATACACAAATCATTAAGCGGCTCTTTGAGGAATTCTAAAATCTGCGCCCGCCGAAATTTGGGGAAGATAATCTCCTCATGCGCTTCAATATACTCCCTTAACCAATCCTGGTGCTGGCTTAGGCGGAAGAAGTAGTTCTCCTCCACCACCTCATGCACCTCCCCATAAATATCCGGCCAAGTCCCATTTTCATTCCGGTCCTTCTCTTGGAGGAATTGCTCTGCCCGCGCACTGTAGAAGCCCGTGTAAGACGCCTTATAAATATGCCCATTATCAAATAATTTTTGAAGCAATGCCTGCACTATGGCCTTATGCCCCGCCTCAGTCGTCCTTACATAACGGTCATACTTTACAGCTAACTGCGCACACAGGCTTTTAAACCGCTCCGCCACCGCGTCACACAAAGCCTGCGGGGGGAGGCCCTGCTTCTCAGCCGTCTGCTGCACCTTTTGTCCATGCTCATCCAGCCCCGTTAAAAAAAACGTCTCCTCCCCCATCATCTGATGCGTACGGATGATGGCATCCGCCAACACCTTCTCATAGGCATGCCCCAAATGTGGGGCTCCATTCGCATAATCAATAGCTGTGGTAATGTAATAACGCTTCATGGTCATAAGGTCGCTTTTGCGAGGCGCAAATCATGCTGCGTCCCCATTTCTCCTGTCAATGGGGAAAGGCCTCCCGCCTCAACGCCCATTAAGTTAATATTTTATTATTATAAACAAGTACAAGAATTAGGCCTAAAATAAGATAAAATTCATTATTAACTATGTAGCCAATATTACCGATCTAAAATCCCATCAGGAAGCAAAAAATACATAGAAACACTTACTTCCAGATGCAGTTTCCTCAACAACTCAAACTAACCTTAATCCTATAAAAATGAATAATCTCATCAAATGCCTGCTCATCGGCAGCACCCTCGCCATCGCCACCTCCGCCAGCGCCTTCAAAGCAGGTGAAAAAGCTGATACCCACGCAGGGTTCGCCAAATTACTTGGAGATTGTACAGCAGAAAAAACTCAGATCCAAAAAGACCTCACTCAATGCAACATCGACAAAGCCGCATGCACGAGTGCGCCAACCTGCCCAGTCATTCCTGCGTGCCCAGACTGCACAGCGGCATGCCCAGTTATTCCCGCATGCCCAGTTATTCCCGCATGTCCAGTTATTCCTGCATGTCCAGACTGCACAGCCACAGTGTGCTCAACTTTAGAATTCACAACATGCAGCCAAGAAAAAGCCCTCGTAGTAGCAGCAGCTCATGACAGCGCCATACAAATGAGTCACGGACTATCAGAGACCTTAAGTAAACTAGGTAAAGACATGATTGTTTATACAATTGAAGAAATCAAAGTCGGTGCAGGCACCAGTACCGGAAGCCCTGCAGACATCTTCTTTGATGCCGTCAATGATGCGGCTACCACCGCCAGCCTCATGATCGTAGAACACGCGTTTATGGATTGGGGAGTTACAAATACCTCCGGTGACACAATCGACTTCCTAACACTCACCCTTGAAAGCCTCAAAGGACGTGCAAAAGAACTTGATGACAATGCCAAAACTAACGATGCAATCAATCGCCTCAAAGCCGCGCTTCAAGCTGTTATCAGCTCAATATAAAAAGTAACGCGTAAGCCCTTAGTTAACACACACAGCCCTCTGTCTAATCAGCCAGAGGGCTTTCTCTCTAAAGTTAAATACTTGTCAGCGTCTTGTTTGAATAAAAATCAATTTACTGAAAATTAAAATGCATTACCTACTAAAAAGCTTCCTTATCTGCAACCTACTTAACATAGCGATAGAAGCCAATGCATTTAAAGCCGCTACCAAGACGCCTCAGCCAGCACCTGTATCAGAAAATAAATCCGAAGCCATTAAAGCCGGACAAGAAATTAAAACAATCTTTAATCAAAGCTGCCAAGAAAAACTAGATTCCAGAGACCAACTACATGAAGCAAAAATAGAGCTCAGCCATTCACAGTGCGAAACCCTTCTTGCACTAAAAGACCTCAGCTACGCAGACATTACCTGCAGCCAAGCGACCCACAATGGCACCCTAGCCCTTCTAGAGTCTCAATGCGCACTTCGCGTACAAAGTAAAGATCATGATATCAACATGCTGGAGTATAAACTGAGTCAAACTTTAGAGCAACTACAGCACACCTTAAACGCCAAAGCGCTTCCCTCATCCTCAGAAACCCTCAACACCCCTCTCTCAACCCCTGACACCTCAAGCTACTTTACCCTTACAAACCTCGCCTATATCGGCATCCCAACTTTTACGGCCATTGCCCTCTACTGTTACCATAATTGGGACCGCCCGGCAGAACAGCCAGGCGTTAACCGCGCCCCCGTTTTCGGCGCTGTCAACCTCTTCAACATGCTTGGAAAATTCTTCGTCACCACAGACAACAACTTTCGCAACAATCCCCAACAAGATTATCAAAACTATCAAGCCCCAGACAACATCCCTCTTGTCAACCCCGATCAAGGCTCCATGGGCCATTCTGTCGTCTCCCCACACCTAAAACAATCCCCACACCAGCAACCCTCCCGTTTTCTCTGCCTAGAAGAAAGTCCTTCCACTTCCCCTTTATCCGTATCCTCAAGCCAGTCCAGTCTCATAATAGAAAACGAAGAAGATGCCGACGTTAAAGAAGAAGAAGACAATAACGATACCGAAGCAGAATATAAGCGCCAAGCCCTTGTCCTCGAACGTGAAAGACTCAAGCAAAAAGAACGCTTAGAACTCAAACGCATGGCAGAAAACCAAAGACAATCTTCAATTAACCAAGAGCTTAAAGAAGAAAAGCTTAAAAAACTTACAGACATTAAAAAACTTAAAAAAGAAAAAATAGAAATTTTAAAACAACAGCTCCTTCAAAAAGCAGCCATCGCCGCTAAACAACAGGAACAAGAACAGCAACGCCGTCAACAACAAGACGAAGCCTTAGAAATCGAAAAACAACGTCTCGCTCAAGACGCAGATTTTAAGCGCACACAACTAGAACAAGAAGCCCTACGCATTGCACTCGAGGAAAGACGCCTTATTCAAGAAGCAGATATCGCCGCCCAGCAAATAGAATTAGAACAACAACGCCTTGCCCTACAAGCATCCATAGCCGCGCAACAACCAGCATCCCCTGTACCACAACAATCCTCATCTTCAAGCTCCTCTCAATACATCGTCGATGGCATAAAAGAAGCAGAGCAAGATGATTTTAAACAAAATGATGAAGCCACTGAAGATGATTTAGAAATACAAGTGCCCCAAATCACCGTCAGCGCAAACCCTCCTACCCCACCAGCCCCAATGGCTATTATACTGCACCCCCACATTGTTCATAACCCAGTACAATTTCGTCCCTTCATTCGCGATATCGATAACGTCGATCTAGCCAATCAATTCCGTTCATTATTTAACTTCAGGCAAACGCCTGCCCCTCAACAACCGCTACCCACACAACCCGCTACATCACCCACAAACTCCTATACGCATATCCTAGCAAGACTCATAAACGGCCAAAACGCGTTCCCGTCTTTTTTCTTCCCCCAAATGAATCAAGGTTTCGTCCTTAATAATCAAGCTTTAGTTCCTGTTAACGCCATCGTTCCCTTCCAGGCCCCAAGACAGCCAAGCTTGATAGACACGCTCATTGGCAACTGGCCTCGCCTAGCCGTTATGCAAAATGGCCGACTATTATTTGGCAGATCCCTCTTCCTCGCAGCGATCCCTGTTGTTGCCCAATTCAAAAACCCCTTCACCCAGTTTTTAAATAAATACCGGCAAGCCGACTCAAAAAAACCAACGCAATCGCAATAATCTTTAATCACTTACGCACAAACCCTTCACCTTTCAATCCATGAAAATAGCCCATCCTTTATTCGCGACCTTCGCCCTCCTCCTCGCTCCCGCTCTTACTCAAGCTGCTTTCGAGGCCGGCTGGTACGCCGGTGCAAGCCTCGGCTATAGCCATACCACCGCCAAAACAGAAGAAGACTTTAAAAGCGAAAAAGAGCTTACCCGCAGCAGCAGCCCTAATAAATCTACCACTACAAATGCCCCTCAAGGCAGCCTCTTTATTGGCTACCTCTTTGAGCCCGTACAAAACACCCCCTGGCGCATTGCTCCAGAAATATTCTTCCAGTACAGCCCAAATAAGAATGAAGAAATCTTCGTAATACACGCCAAAGACCCATTATCTACTCCCCCTTCATCTACCATTCACGACAAACTCACCTATAATTATACCTTCGGGGGCAAAGTACGCGTAGGCTACGTCTGCGGTGAAGCCTCGGACTTACTCCCTTACGCCTTTATCGGTGCCGCCTTCAGCCCTATGGAGTGGAAGCGCTATGACACAAGCGAAATACAAATCATCCAAAAGAAAACCGCAACCGCCCTCTTAGCCGGCATCGGGGTAGAAAAAGAGCTAAAAAGCACCCACCGCCTCGGGCTAGAACTCGGCTACACCCACTACCTCACCACAAGCTTCCAAGCCACCGATGATACCGAAGGCGATATTAACATCTACAAAGCCCAACCCAGCATCTGGTCCCTTTCCCTACGCTACAGCATCCCTTTCTAGAGGACTCATTATAAATCGAGAGATTTGGAGTGTCTACCCCTTACCCCCTCACACCCGATTGCGTGCCGAAGGGCCTTATTTTGAGATGGTTACGAGCAAGGCGCACGTAAGCCTACTTTAGGTAGGTGCGTACGCCGAACGCAGTAAACGCTCAAAATAAGGCCCTTCGGCGCTCAATCGTCGTCTTTTTATTTCATAAGCAGTATATCCACCCTCCGGTCCTTGCCAGCCTGTACCTTATCCAGGTTAAAGGTTGCCTCTAAAGAACCTTTAGAAAGCGTTTCCATCCGCGCTGGGGCAACACCCAATTCCGTTAAATAATCCTTCACAATAACAGCCCGCTTATCCCCCAGGGCGAGGTTATACTCTGTCGTCCCATGCCAGTCGCAATGGCCTTCGAGGAGAACGGTTGCACTCGGGTTTTGCTTTAAATAATCG
>JANYEO010000020.1 GCA_025363025.1 Opitutia bacterium | reverse complement strand
TGTGATCTGCCCCTTGGTCACCCTAGCAAAGTTCGCCGTGCTGACCGTCACCCCACAGGGATGCGACCCAGTCTACACAGACCTCGTACTCTACGCCCTCGTTCTCGTTCCCCGACTCCCACGTTTCACCCCTCTCCCTCTCGGTCTCGCTCCCTTACTCCAGACCCCAAACGTGCCAGGATTACTCCTGCCCCACCCCCAGAAGGCCGTGATGTACAATGCATCACTACAGTGCCTGTGTCTAGGCACCTTCACACATACGACCCATGTGACAGTCGATTTGTTGCGTTCGACGCTCACCCCAGCTTCCACTATACACCATACAGAAACCTGCCCATCATTTCCTCTACTATGTACCGCCTGGGTTTCCATCAGGAACTCATTTGGGGCTTGTGGCGGCGCAGAAGCCACCTCCGCCAGTTCTACTTCACAGTGTCACCACAGCATGCTCTGGGTCCCCATTGTTTTCACTACATCATACAGAACCACGCTACTCACCTCACCACCATCATGTACCGCTGCCTATGGTGCACCTACACCAGCAGGTTTGCCCCCTCACGTTACCTTTTCCTGTTCCGAGAAGAACGTGGTTTCTGTTCTGAGTCAGCGCACTTACAGCACTTGCAGCGTCACTGCCTGGCCCTCCCAACCAGCACCACTGTTAACATCCCTCTCCCTATGGTCAAAACTAGCTAGACCTAGCTCTGACACTTGGTGTCCCTGCAGTCGTTACACGCTATGGGCATCCCTCTTCCCCTGAAGAACACAATTTTCTCACCTCACCACGACCCAACTCAGCCCTTCACTGGAGCCCTGGAGTATTTTCGTTGCTGGCTCTTCATACAGAAACTTCGGATGATTCAACAATTGGAGAGACTGTATGTCTTCATCCGCATCCAGCACTATACAGACATTCATCACCTGCATCGTGCCACCTGCGACCGCCTGGCTGAGTTTGACACACTCAGTTACTGCATGGATCTTCTATACATTCCCTATGTTTGCAACCCTGGCTGCAATGGGTCCTTCCTCATACAGATCATGAAAAAGGCACCTTGGCAATTCAGTTATCGCATTTGCACCAGATGCCTTCGGACATGTGTTCCCCATCCACTCAGTCCCGACACTCTGGCTCGTTACCCATCTTACACTCATTGTTTCCCTACTGATATGCCAAACAGAGTCCCAACTGGTGCAAATGGTACAACCATCATTGGAGATGCTTTCCTATACTATGGCGCCCTTTGCCCTGGTTTCTACTTCAGGAAAGTCTTACACAGATTCCCTGAGGAATTTCGTTTCTGCCCTTATACACACCTTACTGACCAATCCTCCTTATACAGCTGGGCTACTCAAACCCACTACTTACAGGGTGTATGGCGGCTGAGCAATAATTGGTCTAAGATGACTAGTTTTCTCACAGATGCCTTTTACCTACTCAACAAGTGGGGAGCCAGCCGTTTCAGCCCTTGGATTACCTCCATGTTGGCTAACCCAGCACTGTACCCTTCCATTGTCTCCCTTCGTGCAGAACGCAGCCGTGTTATTACAGAAATTTCAGACTCAGACGATGCTTGACTTCCTTATCCAAACTTACACAGACCTCATACAGACTTGTAAATACTGCAGAATCTTTTTGTAACAAACTTTTATGCCACCCTCCTTCAAGTGGGGGGGGGATAATGTAACCCGTCAGTTCGGGTTCCGTGGCAAATCCGGCCGCGGATGTCCATAATACAGACGTGGCAGACCAGAATCCAGTCGCGGCAGGCGCTGTCCAGACGCGGCGGACCAGAAGCTGGTGGATATGCCCCGAAGACCCGTCAATGCGAGGTTACCAGCCTACCATTCTATCCAAATCGGATGGTGGCTCAGAATACTAAATTAGCTGAGACACGCTAATCATGTCTTGTTCTATGCTTTACTCTAAGCAATCCAACTTTGTAAACAACCTTCTAATCTCCTCTCGTTCCCGTTTAACTAGATCTTCTAACACGGTAAGCAACCGGTTACATTGGCATCGTCGAGCGCTCTTTTCGAGCTCAGGGACCTCCGGGTTTCATTCTTAAACAGTCCCTCATACATCAAACGCCCCGTACGCTACTCTGAACCATACAGCCATCATTGCGGAATTTTATTTCGCCACTCCTGGAACTTCCTTCGAGTGCTTTACTTGCAGACGTGCAGTAGAGGGCATCCAACAAACAGGCCACTAAAACAGTTCTCATCCCCTCAGGTGTCCACCCGAGCTTCAAAGAAGCTGAAAGGAATGGACGACGAAGAAAACAGAACGGCTTCTGGCAGCATGCCAAGCCCCACAGCACCCAGTGCTCCACCTCAAACAGAACCAAACAGCCCTTCAAACGTCTCACCCTCAAACAGACCCGACTTCATGGTACGCAAAGCGTCCAAGAAGACTAAACGTTCCACTCAATCAGACCTGACTCCTCTTCAAACAGTTAAACGCGCCCTGAAATATCTGTCTGCTTCTGGTCTTTGTTCTGTCAAAAAACGCGCTTTGAACTACTCTCCTGTCACACCAAAATTAAACAGAAACCGTACCCCTATACAGATAACACCAAACATGGCGGCGCGCTTCGCAGCCATTGAAACAGAACTCAAACAGCTTCAAAGAGAGAAGGCAGAGATGGCTGGCCG
Source organism: Opitutia bacterium (assembly GCA_025363025.1). Lineage (GTDB taxonomy): Bacteria > Verrucomicrobiota > Verrucomicrobiia > Opitutales > JANYEO01 > JANYEO01. Next base: position 1,258 of record JANYEO010000020.1, on the reverse strand, counting down.
CATCAAGCAACAAGAGCAGAAGCTTCTGTCGATGGCGGAAATACAGAACGCGCTGGTAGCAAACTCAGGCGGTACGTTTTCAGTCATTGACCCTTCAGACATGGACTCAGTTACCCCGTTGGGACAGGCTGTGTATTTTTTCATGCACTGCCATCAAACAGACCTTACTGAAACAGAACTTTCTTGCTTGGAACTCATCGTATACAACGTCGAAAATGAAGTCTGGGCCATCAGCGACTATCCTGAATTAAGCGATAACCTGTACGCCCTGCGTTGTAAGTCTGCTCGCTTAGCCGCATGCTCATCCGAGACATATGTTCTTACAGAAACAGATATCCTCGAGCGCGTGCATCTGATGGCGCTGCAGCCCACAGCGGCAAGGATCTTCCACCCAGACAGAATCAAACTGGCCCATTTCGAGGTCATTATGGACCAGAGCAACCAGCCCGTGCAAACAGACATCTGCAAAGCCTCCGAGAAGTGGCCAGAAGTTGCAGCAGCAGCAGACTCTTATCACTCCAGAACAAAGCAAATGACTATGGCATGGGTCAATGCATACGTTGATGCCGAAATCGACAAAGATGACCCCCTTTACGTTCCCCCTCCCCTCCATACCATCCCTTTCATGCGGTGCTACCGGGACCCCAGTGGCACCATCCACAGATTTTTTGTGCCTAAATTCCCAGTCATACAGATCCCTACCGCTGCACAGATCCAGAGCGGCCATACACAGACCTACCCAAACGCCTACACCCTCGGCTCTATCACGCCTACAGCCCTGACAGCCCCACTCCAGAACATCTCCGGAAGAGACCCAAACACTGGACCTATGCGACCTCCCTCACTCAGCACGATGACGGCACCGACTACCCGCATTGGCCAACCTCCACTCCAGACCTCACAACAGACCTCCGGTGGACAACTCAGACAGACATTCGCTGACGTGGCAGCAGCAGCAGCTACCGACGTGGAGGAGGTGACGTGGGGTAGGACAGTCAGTGGTAATAAACAGAACCCTTCATTAAGCACACTTACTCCAGATAATTTTGATTCTCTCGTAAGCCGTCTTATTGATAAATTCCCTGGCCTTCGTACTCCAGATAAATCTTCAAACAGTGCTGCACCAGTCCGTCATAATCTTCTCGCGAGTCTTAATACAGAAGTCAGGGCTGATAATACCACAATTATCATGCAGGCAGCCCCTATGAAGAAGTATAATGGGTTATCCAGTTCTAATGTGGGTGATGAGACCTTGTGG